>JACQHM010000286.1 GCA_016199025.1 Candidatus Methylomirabilota bacterium
ATGGGGGAGGACCTCCCTGATCAGGCGGATGACGCTCAGGAGGGTGAGCCGGAACGCTCCCTGCCAGTGCTCGTCAGTCAGTTCTTCGAAGATGCCTGTCGGGGGGCCGCCGGCGTTGTTCACCAAGATGTCGATCCGGCCGAAGGCTGCTGCTGTCTGTCCCACCAGGTTTTTGATGTCCTCATCCTGCGTCACGTCGGCCCGGATGGGGAGGACCACGCCGCCGCTGGACATCCTGATCTCGTCCGCCGCTTTCTTCAGGGCATCCTCGTTCCGCGAGCAGATGGCAACCTTCGCCCCTTCTTGCGCTAATCGAAGGGCGGCCGCCTTGCCGATCCCCTTGCTGGCGGCTGCCACAATAGCCCCTTTGCCCTTCAGCCCGAGATCCATCAATCCTCCTCCCCCACCCTCCCCCTTGATGGGGGAGGGGATGGGTGGGGGTGGACCACTAGTCCAGCTCGAGCTGCTTCGGATAGCGGGTCAGATTCCGGCAGCCGGCCGCCTCGACGACGACCATGTCCTCAATCCTGATGCCGCCGATCCCCGAGTAGTAGAGCCCCGGCTCCACGGTGACCACGTTCCCCTTCTGGAGGACAGAGCCTTTGAGACTGATCCGGGGAGGCTCGTGGATCTCCAGGCCGACACCATGCCCCGTCCCGTGAAAAAAGCCCTGCATCCTCCCCTGCTCGTGCTTCGTCTCGAAGCCGGCCTTCTCCAGGACGGCTGCCACCTCCTGGTGGACGGCCCGCCCATCGGCCCCATCCCGGACCAGGGCGATCCCCCTCTCTTGAGCGGCCAAGACCGCCTCGTACATCCGCTTCAACGGATCGGGGGCCTTCCCCTTGACGACGGTCCGGGTCATGTCGGCGAAGTAGCCCGTCCTGGCCGAGCGGGGGAAGAGGTCCAGGACGATGGCCTGGTTCGACCTCAAGGGCCCGGAGCCGATGTGATGAGGATCGACGGCATCCTCCCCACCGGCAACGATGGTGCGGTGGGCGACACACTCCCCTTCCAAAAACGTCCGGTGGATCGCCTGGCGGACCCGCTCGGAGGTTAACACCTTCCCTTCATAATAGAGGAGGCCGTCGTGGACCTCGCTCTCCCAGATCATCCGGACCGCCTCGTCGCACCCCCGTTCGATCCAACGCTGGGTCTCCTCGATAGAGACGATCTCCTCTTCGGTCTTCACCAGTCGCTCCTCAAAGAAAGGAGACCGCTTAAAGGTCAGGTGGAACCCCCGCTCCCTGAGAGGATCGGCGTACTGGATGGCAAAGTCCCCCGGGACAAGGAGACGCTTCGCCCCTACCTCCTCCAACAGCTCGACCAGGATGTCCACGAAGGAGGGTTCCTTCAGCCCCTTTTGCTTGGCCCGTTCCTCATAGTCAACCAGGCGGAGGACCCGATCAACCCTGGCCTCCGCCTTGGCCCGGTCCAGCTCCAGGTCCGTCGTCGCCAGGAGCTTCGCTTCCCTCGTCTGAACGAAGATGAACGGATCAGGGGCCCAAAACCGCGTCGCATAGTAGAGGTCGGCGTTCTGCTCGCTGGCATCGACCATCAGGATGGCGTCATGTTCCATGGCTCTAGCGCATCACGAAGGGATCGCCGATGGGACCCCCCGTCTCCACCCAGACGCTCTTCAGTTGGGTGTACTCCCTCAAGACTTCGAAGCCGTTCTCCTTCCCGATGCCGCTCTCCTTGTAGCCCCCAAAGGGGGAGGAGAAGGCCAGGGTCCGGTAGGTATTGACCCAGACGGTCCCGGCCTGAAGCTCCTTGGCCAGCCGGTGCACCCGCTTCACATCCTGGGTCCACAGCCCGGCCGCCAGGCCATACCGCACGTCGTTCGCCATCTGGATCACTTCCTCCTCAGTCCTGAAGCGGATGACCGAGACGACGGGGCCGAAGATCTCCTCCTGGGCGATCCGCATGTGGTTCTCGACATCCACGAAGACCGTCGGCTTGACAAAGTAGCCTTTTTTCAGCTCGGGGTCCGTGGGTGGCTCACCGCCATAAACGAGCTTGGCCCCCTCCTCCTTCCCGATCTCGACGTACGTGAGGACCTTCTCCCGCTGGTCTTTGAAGGCCAAGGGCCCCATCTCTGTCCCCCAGCTCGTGGGGTCCCCCATCTTGATCGTCTTCGCCCGGGCGACCAGCTTCTCGACAAACCGGTCGTGGATCGATTCATGGAGGAAGAGACGGGAGCCGGCGATGCAGGTCTGACCCGTCGCGGCAAAGATCCCGGCCATGGCGCCGTTTACGGCACTGTCGAGATCGGCATCCTCGAAGACGATGTTCGGGGATTTCCCGCCGAGCTCCAGGGTGACCCGGGCCAGGTGGTCGGCCGCCGACTTGGCCACGAGCTTCCCGGTCTCGCAGCCGCCGGTAAAGGCGATCTTCCCCACAAGCTGGTGCTTCGTCAAGGCCGCCCCGGCCTTCTCGCCGAAGCCGGTCACAACGTTCACCGCCCCCGGTGGGAACCCTGCCTCTTCGACGAGCTGGATGAACTCCAGGGCGGAGACGGAGGTGATCTCTGAGGGCTTGATGACGACCGTGTTGCCGGCGGCCAGAGCTGGAGCCAGCTTGATGGAGGTGAGATACAGGGGCGAGTTCCAGGGGATGATCGCCCCCACCACCCCGATCGGTTCCCTGAGCGTGTAGTTCAAGATGGTCGGCTTATCCGTCGGGATCACCTCGCCGTGGATCTTGTCGGCCCACCCGGCGAAGTAGTAGTAGCAGTCAGGGATCGCCTTCAGTTGGAAGGTCGTTTCCCGGATGATCTTCCCATTGTCCGTCGTCTCGATCCTGGCCAGCCGCTCCGCATGCTGGGCGATCAAATCCCCCAGACGCCGGAGGAGTTGACCCCGCTGGCCGCCCGTCAGGCTTTTCCATTCCTTGCTCTCGAAGGCCTCCCGAGCCGCCCGGACGGCCCGATCGACGTCTTCTTCTCCTCCTTCAGGAAGCAGGGCCCAGGCCTCACCCGTGTAAGGATTGACGGTCTCGAAACACTTGCCCGAGGCCGCCTCCTCCCACCTTCCGTTGATGGAGAGCTTGTACCGCTTCAGCTCCTTTGCCATCGTGAACCTCCTAACGCTATGAGGTTGATGTCATACTTCCTCGACCCTGCATAGAAAGAGACAGGCTCGAACCCGAACCAGCGAGAGAGGATATTCTACTCCAGAATTTCGAGGAAATCAACGCCGAGGCACAGAGAATCTAAGATAAGCCTGCTGCTCCGCTCTTGGGGCCTTCCTGAGGTGCCAGGGCTCCCAAGAAATCCCCCCCCTTTGGGAAAGGGGGGCACGGGGGGATTGCCCCCTGACGACGGGTCAGGGGACTCGGAGGGTTAGTCCCGTCTCTTCGTCAGATGGTCCCTCTGAGGCCCAACGTCAGCGACGATAGCCCTATCTCAAATTGTCTGCCTGAGGCGCAGGCGGCTTGCGACGAACTCCCAGGGGTGGTACTATCGTGAGCATGCTGCGTTGGGTTTGGCCAGTCTGTCTTGCCATTGTCGGTCTCTTCTTGCTGATCGGCAAGGGCCGGTGGAACGTTCTGGATGGCGTAAGCCTCCTCATGCATGAAGCCGGCCATCTCCTGTTCTCCTTCCTCGGAGTGTTCATCCAGATCCTTGGAGGGACACTCCTGCAACTGGTGATGCCCATCAGCTTTCTGATCTACTTCTGGAGGCAAAGGCAGGTCGCCGGAGCGCAGTTTGGTCTGTTCTGGCTGGGGCAAAACCTCATCAACGTTGGCGTGTACGTGGCCGACGCCAGGTCCCAGGCGTTGCCCCTGATCGGTGACGGCCTGCACGATTGGGCGTACTTGTTAGGGCGAATGGGGTTGCTTCAGCAGGATCAGGTGATCGCGTCGATGTTCTATGTTTTGGCGGTAGTCGCCTTTGGAGGGATGTTCCTGGTACCGTTCTGGATCGGCGAGGAGCATGGGTGAGCATGAAGATGATCGGGGTCAAACGAGAAGCCCTGATGGTGCTGGTTTCGCCCCTCATCCGCCTCTATCAACGCCATCAGAAGTATGCTGCGGTGGCCTTCTTTTTCGGCGGCGTCGCCTACGACAGCCTCACCCTCACCCGCATCGACCGCATGTTCGACAATCTGTTCCTCCTCGCCTACATCGTCCTCCTCGGGGGGCTGATCGTCATCGTCGGACGGGTTCAGACCGGACAACTCAATCACCCTCGCATCCGTCAGTACGAACGGTTCTATCCCCTTGTTCTTCAATTCCTCCTCGGTGGTTTGTTCAGTGCCTACACGGTGTTCTATTTCCAGAGCGTCTCATTGACCAAGACGGTGATCTTCTTCGGCATCCTCGTGTTTCTGCTGGTCGCAAACGAGAGGCTCGAAGAACGATTGACCAACCTCACCCTCCTTGTGACGCTGTACTTCTTCGCCACGTTTTCCTTCTTCATCTTCTTCATCCCCGTGCTCATCGGCGTCATGAGTCGGTGGACGTTCCTCCTCGGCGCGGTGCTGAGCCTTGCCCTGGTCGCCGGGGTCTTGTTCCTGATCTACCGGAGGCTCTTTGCCACGGCCCGACGAGACATCCTTCGAAGCGGCACCTCGGTCTTTGGGCTCTTGGCGCTGCTGCTCCTCTTCTACAGCATGAACTGGATCCCCCCGGTGCCGCTGTCACTGAAATTCGGGGGCGTGTATCACGACGTCCGTCGCGAAGGCTCGGTCTATCACCTGACCTTCGAAAAGCCACCCTGGTATCGGTTCTGGAAAACGTCGGAGAATCCGTTCCGCTACCGGCCCGGGGACCGCGTCTACTGCTTTGCGTCCGTCTTTGCGCCCACCGCCCTCAAGACGAAGATCTTTCACGAATGGCAACGCTACGACGAGCAGAGCCAACGGTGGGTGAGGACCGACCTGCGTGGCTACACCGTCACTGGCGGACGGGGCGGCGGCTATCGCGGGTACACCTTCAAGGAGTTCATCTCGCCGGGCCGATGGCGGGTAAATGTGAAGACGCCCGAAGGGCTTCTGTTGGGGCGGATCAGCTTTCAGGTCGCCCTAGCGAGTGAAGCGGCTCTGGAGTTTGTAACGATTCAGAGATAGCCGGGCCCAACGGTCTCGCATCCCCTCCCACCCCTCCCCCTTGAAGGGGGAGGGGACGGGTGGGGGTGAGCGAGAAGGGGCCAATCCGGCTGAACGCTTCTTACGGGATTAACAGGACTTTCCCCGTGGTCTGGCGGCCCTCCAGCCGGCGATGGGCCTCGGCGGCCTCGGCCAGGGGAAACGTCTGCTCAATCCGCAGTTTGAGCTGGCCGGATTTCACCCAGCCAAGGACATCCCCGGCCCGCTGGAGCAACTCCTCCCGGGTGATGGTATAATGTCCGAGGGTCGGGCGTGTGAGAAAGAGGGAGCCTTTCGCGCTCAACACGATCGGGTCGAAGGAGGGCACCGGCCCGCTGGATTGGCCGAAGAGGACCAGATACCCCCGAGGCGCCAGCACGTTCAGGCTCTTTTCAAAGGTCGTTTGGCCGACCGAATCATACACCACGTTCACGCCCTGCCCGTTGGTCAACCGTTTCACTTCGGCTTCAAAGTCCTGCTCGGTGTACAGGATGACGGCATCCGCCCCGGCCTCTTTGGCCAGTTGGGCTTTGGCCTCGGTCGAGACCGTGCCGAATACCCGGGCGCCGAGACGCTTGGCCATCTGCACCAGGAGGAGCCCGACACCGCCCGCCGCGGCATGGACCAGGGCGGTGTCGCCACGCTTCAGCGGATAGGTGGTGCGCGTCAGGTAATGCGCCGTCATGCCTTGGAGCATGGCCGCGGCGGCGGTTTTCGTATCCACACCCTCGGGGAGTTTGACCAGCCGTGCCGCAGGGACAACGGCATATTCGGCATACGCGCCTGGCACCCCGGTATAGGCTACGCGGTCGCCTATCTGGATGTCTCGGACGTGAGACCCCACAGCCGTGACCACCCCTGCCGCTTCCACGCCCGGGGTAAAGGGCAGCGGCATTTTATAGAGGCCTGCACGATGGTAGGTATCAATGTAGTTTAAGCCGCTGGCCTCGATCCGCACCAGCCCCTCCTCGGCCCCCGGGGTGGGGGTTGGCACCTCTTCAGAGCGGAGCACGTCGGGACCACCAGGTTCATGGACACGGATGGCTTTCATCTTTCACACCTCCTGGATTGTCAAGGGATGACCAACGGAGAACTCGTCAACGTCATGGTACATGCATCACATCAAGTGGTCTGATTGTAGGATAGTCGCATGGCAGAATCAAGCCAGAAAAGTGAGGGGGAAGGCAAGAACAATAGGTTATCACCCAGGAGGGTCCGATGGCCACGAAGCGCTCTCAAACGAGGACAGTTTCCGACCGAGTTGCCGAGTACGTGAACTCTCCCCGCCTGAGACAGCGGGTGAAGATTGGGAAGACACTTTCCTGCACCATTGACGGAAACTATGGAACCTACCAGACCCGGGTGACACTGGCCCGCTCCCAGATCAAAGACGCAACTTGTACCTGTCCTTCAGATTACTGGCCGTGTAAACACGCCCACGCCCTGGCTGTGACCTACCAGGAAGCCCCGGAGTCGTTCGTTGATGTCGAAAAGTTGCTTCGCACCCTCAAGCAGAAAACCAAAGAAGAGCTTCTGGATCTGCTTCGACAGATGATCCTGATTGCCCCTTCCTGCTTGCAGGCTTTGGGGGTAGAGGGATTTGAAGAGCCGGACGAGGACGAGGGGGACGAGGAACGTTGGTGAAGCAAGGAGCCAGGCGAGGAGAACCTCCTACCCCTGCTTGAGAAACGCCACGGTCTTCTGGTTGAACTCCTCCACCCGCTCGTAGAAGTGGGCGTGAGCACAGCCCTCGTACACCTGCAACTCGGAGCCGGCGATGGCCTGGTGCATCCGGCGGGCGAAGCGCTCCGAGGTGATGACATCGCGAGCACCGACGGTGATCAGGGTACGACATCGGATGCGGGCGAGCTGGGCCTGGGCGTCGTGGGTGATCACGGCATCGGCCTGGCGCTCGAAGGCGGCAACCGGCTGCTCTGGCCGGGCGCGGACGAAATCGGCCAGGGCCTGGAGATAGTCAGGCCGGGCGGCGTAGGTTTCCGGTGTCAGGCACCAGGGCAGGATGCCCGAGATGACCATGTCCGGCACACTGTTCAGCCCCCGGGCCAGGGCCTTCCAACTGCCGACCACAGTCTGAAGGAACAGGGCGGGCCCTCCCCTTGAGTTTCATAGTAGATCTCAATACCATTGGCATGGACCTTGGGCA
>JACQHM010000287.1 GCA_016199025.1 Candidatus Methylomirabilota bacterium
AGAACGGCGGCAACATGGACATCAAGCAAATGCAGAAGGGAACGACCCTCCTCCTGCCCTGTTTTGTCAAAGGCTGCCTCCTCTCCATCGGCGATGTCCACTACGCCCAGGGGGACGGCGAGGTCTCGGGAACGGCTATTGAGATGGACGCCATCGTAACCGTCAAGGTGGAGGTCCGCAAAGGGATGGGGGCCTTCATCCGCCAGCCCCACTACGAAGGGGGCGATCAACTGAAGCAGTTGGAGCCCAGCCAGTTCTACGCGACGGTCGGGTTCCCCATCAAGCCCGAGGGTAAGGTCACGCCTTACCATCAGTACCTCGACGGTGTCCGGATTGGACCCCTTATGAACCTCTCGGAGGATGTCACCCTGGCCGCCAGGGACGCGCTCCTCCAGATGGTCGATTGGTTGGCGAAGAACAAGGGGCTCACCAAGGAGCAGGCCTACTGCCTGGCCAGCGTCGCCGTGGACTTAAGGATCGGGAACCTGGTGGACGTCCCCAACTTCGCCGTCTCGGCCATCTTGCCCCTTGAGATCTTCAAGTAAGGGCTGCTTCTTGAGGAGGTGGAGAGGGCGGGAGGATCTCCTCCCGCCCTTTTCCCTAGAAGCCATGAATCGAAGAGAGTTCTTCAAGCTCGCGTTGATGGGGGTAGCCGGGCTTCTCATGGGCCACTCCCCGTACCGCCAGTGGCACGTCTACAGAAAGAGGCGGCTCTTCATCCTGACAAGTGCCTCGGAAGAGCCCTCCTTTCCCCTGGGCCAGGCTATCGCCCAGGTGTTGGCCGCGTACCTTCCAGAGAGCCGGGCAATGGCTGCCAGGGCCCGGGACGCGGGAGACATCGTGAAGCTCCTCGGAAGCCAGCAGCTTGATGTTGCCCTCCTCCTGGCCGATGATGCCTCCCAGGCCTTCCAGGGAAACGGGAGATTCCAGGAGGAGGGATCTCTCCCCTTACGGACGCTGGCCGTCTTCGGCTCCTACCTCCTCGTCTGCCGGGAGGATTTCTCGAAGGAAAAAGCGTATCAGATCGCCAAGACCCTGACCGAACACCGGGACGAGTTGGCGATCCCCCAGGCCGCCCATGGGACTTCCCTTGGCCCCCCTCGAGGATCACCTTTGCCTTTCCACCCCGGGGCCCTTGACTTCTACGAAGGACGCCCCCTTCCACCAGGAGAGGAGGAATCCCGGTGAAGCACAAAAGGCCTTTACCCATTTTCCTGTTCCCTTTCATCCTCACAGTCCTCCAAGCCCCCCCCGCCCGGGCCCAGGAGGACCTCCTCCACTCCTTCCAGACTCTGGCGGAACGGGTCGTCCAAGGCTTTCAGACGGCCACGGATGGGATCAGGAATGTCCGCCTCGACCTCCGCCGGCGGGATACCTTCCCCGAGGCTGACGTCAGGATGGTCGGGGTGCTGGGCTTCGACCTGAAGCCGAAAGATGGACCTGCCTGGTACTCTGTCAGGCTCCTCTTTGGCTACCGGGACGGGCAGTGGGGGTTCCTCAAGGCTTTTCACGAGCTCCCCTCTGCTCAGCCCTCCTGGACCGAAGGCGGACCCTGGTATGGAACGGTCGTCGAGAGGGTCTTAAAACCAGGGCCGTAACATCATGCGGGAAGCGATCCTCACCGCTCTCCTTCTCCTGCACACTTCTCCTCTCTTTGCCCATCCCATCAACGTCGCCTACGCCGACATCGTGGTGAAGGCCCAAGAGGTTGAGATCGCCCTCAGCATGAACCTCTTCGAGCTGGACCTCCTCCTCTCCTTAGACCGGAACCTGGACGCCCTGGTGGACCAGGGCGAGTTGGACGCGAGGAGGTCAGGGATCCTGGAGTACCTCCGCGGGAGGATCGCAGTCTTGGCCGAGGGCAAGGAGCTTCCACTGGAGGCGGGGCCCTTTCGGACCGGCCTGGGCTCCGATGGGAAGGCCCTGTTCGAGGGGACCTTTTGGTTCCAAGCCAGACACCCCCTTACGGCCTTCACCATCCGGTGCGAGCCTTTGACGGATCTGGGGCCTGACCATAAGACGCTGGCGAAGATCACCCGTGAGGGGAGGATCGGGCAGTTCGTCTTCCAGAAGGGGGTTGTCTACGGGGTAGGGAAGAAGGACGTCCTGGGCTATCTCATCCAATTCCTGAAGCTCGGCATCTTCCACATCTTTACCGGCTACGATCACATCCTTTTCCTCTTTGGCCTCCTGCTGGTCGGCGGAACGCTCTTTAACATCGTCAAGATCGTGACCTCCTTCTCCCTGGCCCATAGCCTGACCCTCTCTTTAGCAGCCTTAGGAGCCGTGAACCTTCCCACAAGACTGATCGAGGCGGGGATCGCCCTCAGCATCGTCTATGTCGCCCTGGAGAACCTCCTCTTTAAGAATTTCGACAAACGGTGGCTGGTCAGCTTCTCCTTCGGCCTAATCCACGGCTTCGGCTTCGCCAACATCCTGAAGGAGATGCACCTCCCAAGATCGGGGCTGATCGCCTCCCTCTTCTCCTTCAACATCGGTGTCGAGGTCGGGCAGGTCGTCATCGTCCTCTTGATCCTGCCCCTTCTTTGGATCCTGGGCCGGACCAAGGCTTACAAGGCGGTGGTGACATCGGCATCAGCCTTCATCCTCTCACTGGGGCTCCTCTGGTTCTACCAGAGGGCCTTTTAAGGAAGGCTCCTCGGATGGCACACCTCATCCTGTTCCTTCTCCTCGGCTCCCTCCTCGGGAGTCCCCTCCCTGCTTTTTCTCACGTCATCCTTGACCCGGAGCTCGTCCACGGAATCCTCGTCGAGGTGGCCAATTCTTACAAAGAATCACGGGAGGGGCCAACCGAGGCGGCGAAGGCCGAGGCCATCTATCATCTCGGCGAGAAGGTGGAAGAGCTTGTCCTCCTCATGAACCAGGACCTCACGGCTCACGGGCAAAGCGACCTCTTTGCCAGGCTCCTGGTCAAGCGTCTTGAAGCCTATGAGATCAAGATCACCTTCTCAGAAACCCAAAAGCGATACATGTACGATCTGGCCGCCTTCCGAGAGTATCTGAAGCGAGCCCCGAAGGGGAAGCGGGCCCCGGAGGCGAGGTTCCGCGTGATCGCTCAAACCTTCTACGAAACCTTGGGGACCGATCCCTCGAAGCTGGTGAACACCGACCTTCCCGGCCTCATGAGGGCTGTGGACGAGGAGGAGCGGTTCCTGAAGGAGTACCCTCGGGATGGGAAGACCAGAGAGGTCCGGTTCTTCCTGGGGGTGGACTACTACCGCCTTTACAAGAACCTCAAGGATCCGGACAAAGCGAAGGAGTACAAACACCTCTCCCAGCAGGCCCTGGAAGCGGTCATGAAACAGTACGCGGGGACCATGGAAGCGAGGGCTGCGGAGGCCCTGCTGGAGGGGCTCAGGGGATCCGCTGGAAACTAAACGGTGCTCCCAGAGCATAACTCTCCACCTGGTATTTTTCGATTGACATTTGTGATTATCGGTGCTACGATTTCTCTAAAAGTAGCACTAAAGTCCTGTCTGACGGGATGGGCAAGGTCAATGGCTCCCAGGCGAATCCTCGCAGGCTTTCTCATAGGGTTGTTCCTCGCCTCCTGGGTGGCCCCCCGCTTCGGCGCCGTCGAACATGACCACCAGGGAGGGGAGCACCCCCACCTCCATCTCCGCCTCTCCCTCCTGAAGGGCTCGACCTCCCATCCCCACGTCCATAGATCCCTTCACTTCCACCTCCTCTCAGGCCCTGTTCATGGTCTCTTCCTGGCCTCTGACTTGGAGCCTCCCCTCACCCACTGGCATCAGTTTGACGACTCGATCCCTACCCTGGCCTTCTCCCTCGATCCGGCCTTCCATACCCTAGCCCTGGCATTCCTGAAATCCCTGCCACTCATTTCCAAGCAGCACCCCACCGTGATCACCAGGCACTCCCGGGCACCTCCTCTCCCAAGAGCCATCTCCTAGGGTCTCTCCGAGAACCCAGGATGAAACACCCTGTCACCCTGAGTGAAGCAGGGATGTTTCGCTCCGCTCAACAGGACACCTAAGGGAGGGAAGTTGATGAACAGACCTTCTCCGAAGCTAAAGGTCTGGGTGTTCGGATTCCTCTTCCTAGCCCTTCTCCCCTTTGATGCCTTCGGTCACACCAAAGGGATCAGCTTGGCCCGCTACGGGCTGGTCGATATTACCCTGACGGGAAACGTCATCTACTCTGCCTACACAAACTACGAGAAGGCGTATCCCATGCTCACCCCCTACATCGGCGAGGCCCTCCCCAGGGGGATCACGCTGAAGAGTTTCGACGTCTCCTTCACCGCCGACCTCTTCCAGTTCCCGGCCAAGATGGCCCTCTTCACCGCTTTCGGGGATGATGGGGCCTCCATCGAAGAGGCCTTCATCCTCTTCCACAAGCTCCCGGTAAATCTTCAGGCAAAGGTCGGGAGGTTCCGGGGGGTCTTCGGGAAGCTCAACCAGTACCATGACCACGAGTGGATCTTCGCCAACCCCCCCATGATCAACACGGCCCTGGCAGGGGAGGACGGGTTCAAGGTTTTGGGGGCGGAGGTGACCTACCTGCTACCGACCATGCCCTACATCGAGCTGGCTTTAGACATCGCTAAACGGGAGACGGAGGGGGTCTTCAAGTCGAAGCCGGATCCCGTCACCGGCCTCCCCGATGCCAGGGACCTCCTCTACATCACCAAAGCGACCTCTTTCCTTGACCTGACGGAGGCAAGCAACATTGAATTCGGGGCTACCTTTGCCACCGGCGGGAACAATAGCCTCGAGGGGAACAACGACCAGACACGGATCTATGGGGTCGACTTCACCTACAAATACAAGCCTCAGCCCTACAACCCCTACGTCCGATGGACCACTGAGTTCTTCTGGGCGGACAGGGAGCTCGGTCATCTGAGCGTCCCCGATCAAGCCCTCAAAGGGCTCTATACGGAGGTGAATTACCGCTTCTCGTACTACTGGGATGTCGGTGCTCGTTTCGACTTGGTCAACGGGAACGTGAAACCGGAGGATCCGACCTTCGCCGATGTGACCAAGACCCGCTTCACGACCGCCCTTCGATACTTCTTCAACCCTGTGAGCCGCGTCAATTTCCAGATCGATTACCTCCCGGCGACTCACGGAACCAAGGACTCCGTGGGCTTCTTCATCCAGTTCAACATCGGCCTGGGGACCGTCACACCGGGGGTGGGGAAGTTCTACACCCTTTTCTAAGGAGGTTGAGCATGCAAAGATTCCGACAACGTTGCCTGGGGCTTGTCTTCTTCCTTGGGCTGACCGTGGGGCCCTCGATCCCGGCCTGGGCCGCTTTGAAGATCGTGACGAGCTATCCCCAAGACGCTACCCTCGCCAGGGCTATCGGCGGCGACAAGGTCACGGTCCAGAGCCTGGCCAAGGCTTCCCAAAACCCCCATACCCTGGAGCCCAGACCCAGCTTTGCCATCGCCTTGAACAGGGCAGATCTCCTCATCGTCAACGGCCAGGACATGGAGCTGGCCTGGCTCCCCATCGCCCTCATCAACTGCCGGAACCAGAAGATCCTTGAGGGCCAACCAGGGTATTTCAACCCGTCTGAGGGGGTCACCTTGTACCCCTACTCGCCCGAAGAGCTCCAGATGACCCCCTACTACACCTTGACCTTGATCGTCGGGGACCCGAAGAGGAGGGGGAACCACCACTACTGGCTGGATCCGGCCAATGTCCTGATCACGGCGGAGAACGTGACGGGGAAGCTGAAGGCCATGGACCGGGAGAATGCCGCGTTCTACCAGGCCAACTACGAACGCTTCACCGCCCGGCTCAAGGAGAAGATCAAAACATGGGATGCCATGATAGCGCCCTATAAGGGGGTCCCGGTCATCAGCTTCCACCGGGACTGGATCTACTTCACGAAGCGGTATGGCTTGAACCTAATCGGCTACATCGAGCCCCGGGAGACCATTCCGCCCAGCGCCAGCGAGGTGGCCTCCCTCGTCCGGAGGATGAAGGACGAAGGGGTCAAGCTCATCCTCACCTCCCACTGGCAGCCCCAGAAGATCTCCCAGGAGATCGCCAGGCAGACAGGAGTCACACTGGTCACCCTCCCCTCGACCATCGGGGAGGAGATCGGGGTCAAGGACTTCTTCGACCTCTTCGAGAAGATCTACACGACCATGGCCCAGGCCCTGAAGGAGGTCACGGGCAAGTAGCCAGGAGGTGCGCCATGTCCCTTCAGATCACTTTGAACGATCTCTCCATCGGTTACAGGGGGCGTCCCCTCCTCTCAGGGATCTCCTTGTCCATCGGGGCTGGAGAGTTCTGGGGAATCGTGGGGCCCAACGGGTCGGGGAAGACGACCCTGTTGAAGACGATCTTGGGGATCTTAAAGCCGATCGGTGGTAGGATGGAGCGATCCAACGACTTAAGCTTAGGCTACGTCCCCCAGCGAGGGGCCCTGGACGATATCTTTCCCTTGACGGCCTTGGACGTGGTCCTCATGGGGAGGTATCCCAAGGTCAGCCTCTTCCACAGGGTCTCGAAGGCCGACCAGGAGCTGGCCCTTTCCGCCCTGGACAAGGTCGGGATGGCCCACCTGGTGAAGAAGCCATTCAGGGCCCTCTCGGGGGGGCAGAAGCAGCGAACCCTGATGGCCAGGGCCCTCGCCATGGAGCCCGATGTCTTGATCCTGGACGAGCCGACCGACGGGATGGACATCGCCGGCCAGCATACCCTCATGGAGCTGATCTTCGACCTCCATCG
>JACQHM010000290.1 GCA_016199025.1 Candidatus Methylomirabilota bacterium
CCGAGCTGGCATCATCGCATGCAGCTTGCGACTTATCGCCCAACTTCAAGGAGTAGCCAGACATCAGGCGCCGCTTCGGTTCTTATGTTGGAATTTCAGTTCAGTTTTTGCCTTTTGTGGCCTTGACAAACAGAGGGGGCTGTGTTAATCATAACGACCAAGGCTGATGCAGGCAAAGGCATTCTCTATCGCTGCTCTCCTCATAGGCCTTCACTGGGGATCGGCCCCTCTTGGGCTCGCTGCATCCCTCATCTTTGTTGTCAATGGCCATAGGCAGACCTTGAGGACCCAGGAAATTGGGGGACGTGAATGGCTTTCCTTAAGACAGGTGGCGGAGGCGGTCAAGGCTCAGTTGGAGTGGGACGGGAGGCATCGCCGCTATTTGTTTCGTCTCCCTCCAGCGTCCCTCATCGTGACTCCTGGACACTCGGCAATCCTCCTCAATGGGCGGACCTATCTTCTCTCAACCGCGCCCCAGCTCTCAGGGGCAGAGGTGCTGGTTCCCGCGGAACTTCTCCAGCTGGCGCTGGAGGAGATCTATAAGAGAAAAAGAATCAGGTGGGATGCGGAAAAGCGGTTGATTCAGGTGGAGGAACGAGATTACTCGTTAAGGGGGCTCCGTTTCCATACGTATTCCGATCATACCCGAGTCGTCCTAGACCTGACCAAGCCCTTGGCCTTTTCCTGGAAGGAAGACCCAAGCCAGATCGTTCTTCGCGTTAAAGAGGGAGTATTGGCCCCTCACTTTCAGCGCCAGGATCTCTCTGATGGGCTGGTTCGATCCATCGAGCTGAAACAAAGGCTTAAGGGGGTCGAGCTTTCAATCAGGTTAGAGGAAAAGCGGGGCCCTATCAAGGTTTTCGCCCTAAAGGGACCTGATCGGATCGTCATCGACGTCTTTAGAGAGGGGGCGTGGCAGCTGGCGCAACCTGCTCCTGCCATGGAGCCAACAATCATTGTTATCGATCCAGGCCATGGTGGGCAGGATTCAGGAGCCGTTGGCCCTCGAGGGCTAAAGGAAAAGGATGTCGCCCTGGACATCGGCTTGAGGCTCAAAAAGCTCCTGGAGAAACGCCTTCCCGTTCAGGTGCTCATGACCCGCTCGGAAGACCTTTTCACCCCTCTGCAGCAACGGACGGCCATCGCCAATCATGCCAAGGCTAATTTCTTTATCAGCGTTCACGTGAATGCCGCCATGAGGAGTCGAACGGTAGGCTTTGAGACCTACTATTTCACCAAGGACCCTTCCGATAGTTCAGCCAGGGCGTCGGTTCTCCAGGAGAACCTTGCCGTCAACCTCGAAGGGGTCGGCCCGAAGGAGCAGGATAACTATCTCAAGCTTACCGTTACCGATCTCATAAATGACGTCTACCGGGACGAATCGAGTGCCTTAGCCGAGCTCCTCTTGGACGAGTTGGACCAGATCCTGAAGGTGGAGAACCGGGGGGTCAAATCAGGCCCCTTCTACGTCCTTGCGGGAGCGGCGATGCCTGCCGTCTTGGTGGAAGCCGCCTTTATCTCCAATCCCTTGGAAGAGCGCAAGCTTATGGACGAGACATACCGGCAACGGGTCGCGGAAGCCCTTTTTGAAGGGATCGCCCGCTTCAAGGCCAGATACGAGAAGCGGATGGGGATGACGTTGGGTGGGCGTTCAGGCTAAGCCTTCATGGATGGACCGATCCAGGTGGTTCTTGCTTGCTGCCGTGGCCTCGGCGACCCTCGTTGCTGGGATAGGTTTCTTGTTGGGCCAGACTAGGTCCACATTCGTGCCACCCGCTCGCCCTCCTTCCCTTGAACAGCAAGGACGGGCTGTCCACCTTTTTTTCGTGAGCGAGGGTGGAACCCTGGTCGAAGAGGAGCGCCTGATCCCTCCGAGGCCAACGGCGGCCGAGGAGGCCAAAGAGGTCCTCACCGAGCTCATCAGAGGGCCTCGGGTGGACCATTTTCCGACCATCCCGAAGGGGACAAACCTCCTGGCCCTCTTTATCGACGTCGAAGGGACCGCCTACGTGGACTTCGACCTCACCTTCCAGACGAACCATCCAGGGGGAAGTCTAGGGGAGTTCTTGACAATCTATTCCATTGTAGACACCCTAGGCTACAACTTTCCCGAGATCAAACAGGTGCAGATCCTCATGGAAGGTGAGGAGACGCCCACCCTGACGGGTCACCTGGACTTGAGGAGGCCTCTTAAGCCCAGGGTCCGGTTACAGCTATCGGTGACTTAGAAGGGATGAGATTGAGGATCGAAGGACGGAAACCAGACGAAATGCGGCCGGTCACCATCACCCGCGACTTCGTCCGGTACGCGGAAGGATCTGCCCTCATCGAGGTAGGGGAGACCAAGGTCCTTTGCACGGCCAGCGTGGAGGACAGGGTTCCCCCCTTTTTGCGGGATACCGGGCAGGGCTGGGTGACAGCAGAATACGGCATGCTCCCTCGTTCCACCCAGGTTCGGACCCCTCGCGAGATGGCGACGAGGGGACGGGCGTACGAGATCCAGCGGCTCATCGGAAGAGCCATCCGGGCTGTCACGGACCTCTCCTCCTTCCAAGAGCGGACCATTGTCCTAGACTGCGACGTCATCCAGGCTGATGGAGGCACACGGACGGCGGCCATTACCGGCGCCTTCGTCGCGCTGGCTGACGCCATCCGACGCCTCCGGATGGAGGGGATCGCCCCCAGCGCTCGCCTGAAGGACTTTGTGGCCGCCGTCAGCGTTGGCTATGTGGAGGGGAATCTGCTGTTGGATCTGAACTATGCCGAGGACTCCATCGCCGAGGTGGATATGAACGTGGCGATGACGGGAGCAGGGCAATTCGTAGAGGTGCAGGGAACCGCTGAGGAGGTTCCCTTCGATCAGGAGCAGCTCACCCAGATGCTCTCGTTGGCTGCGAAGGGGATCAGACGCCTCATTGCCCTTCAGCGGGAGCTCTTAGGAGAGGCCATTTTTCGCGAAAATGCCGCTTGACAAGCCTTCGGCGAACTCCTAGAATGGATTTGGTCATTGCGACAGGTAACGAGGGGAAGTTCGAAGAAATCGCGGGAGTCTTGGCGGACCTAGGGCTTCGGCTCCTTCCCTTCTGGTGTCTTTCCATCGGTTCACTGCCGACGGAGGATGGTCAGACGTTCGAGGAGAACGCGGCGAGGAAGGCACGAGCAGCCGCGGATCTTACGGGCAAGGTCGCATTGGCCGACGATTCTGGCCTGGAGATCGAGGCCTTAGGCGGGATGCCGGGGATCCACTCGGCGCGTTTCGCAGGGGAGTGGGCCGACGATGAAGAACGGAACCGTTGCATCCTGGAGCTGCTAAAGGGGGTTCCCTCTGAGCGGCGTGGTGCGCGGTTCCGCTGTGTCATTGCTATTGCGGAACCTGGCGGGCGACTTTATCTAACGACTGGGATCTGCCAGGGCATGATAGCGCCCTCCCCTCGTGGCGATCATGGCTTTGGGTACGATCCGATCTTCTACCTTCCTGAGCACGGCGGCACGATGGCCGAGCTAGGGCTAGCCCTCAAGAACCAGATCAGCCATCGTGCCCAGGCCTTGGCCAAAGCGAAAGAGATCCTTAAGAGCCTTATAAACTCCAGGGGCGAAGCCCCACTCGGGGCGTAGCGCAGCCCGGTTAGCGCGCGTGGTTTGGGACCACGAGATCCCCAGTTCAAATCTGGGCGCCCCGACCAGCGCCTGCCATAGGCAGGCGCAGTGATGGGTTCTTCCGCAACATTGGTCGGAAAAATTTGACGCCGCGCCTGTAGCTCAGCCAGGATAGAGCAACGGCCTCCGGAGCCGTGTGTCGGGCGTTCAAATCGCCCCAGGCGCGCCACAGCTTTGGGAGTTATTGGTGAGTGGATGCTCAGGCGGTTTCTACATATACGTTTGATGTGAAATTGTCATGCATTGGCTGTGTAGGTCACGGTGTCAATACCAAAGAATCGGCGCAAGAACAGCCTGAGGGTGACACTGCTGATTTTGGCAATGATCCGTGAAC
>JACQHM010000291.1 GCA_016199025.1 Candidatus Methylomirabilota bacterium
AAGATGTGTTGAAGAAATACGGGCTCGTGGAACATGAGTAGCTTATGTTGGAATTTCAGTTCGTCCTGTCCTCTGTCATTGACAAAAGGGCCGAGATGGTGTACACAGGAAACGCTCGCCACTACAGAAAGCGTCACGAGCTTAGGAGAGATCGTCTGATGGAGCAAGCCATAGACCTGATCAGCCTTGGGTGTTCCCTGGTCAGATCGTACCCCTTCGAAAAAGCGATGGACCAGTTCGACCATCTCGGGGATGGGCTCTTCGCCGTGGGTGTCACCTCTGTGACGATCGCCTATGGTTTCGTCGCCCGGGACCGACGGATGAAGCAGGCAGGCTTCGTAGCCCTCCTCGCCGCCCTGGTCGCAGGACTCCTCGCAAACCTCTTCAAGATCATCTTCCAGATGCCTCGCCCGATCCCCAGGCGCGGGAGCTACGGTTTCCCTTCGGGCCACACCAGCATCGCCTTTGCCCTGGCCGGGGTCCTTGGGCAGGCTTTCCCGACCGCTGCCCCCTTCCTCTACCTCTTGGCCCTCTTGGCCGGCGTTGCCAGGCTTTACTACCGCTCCCACTTTGTGATCGATGTCATCGGCGGCGGTCTTTTGGGGACCGGAAGCGGGCTGCTGATTGCCAGACGGCTCCTCGTCACCTCCGGCATAGAGCGGAAGAGGCCAAGAACCCGGTGGGGATGGGTCCTCCCCATCGCCATCGGCGTCCAGGCTTTTGTCTTCTTCACAGCCTATGAACGAACCCTTGAGATTCACCGGCGGCCTATCGCCCTTCCTGTTGGAGATCCCTCGACCCGGACGGTGATCGCATTCGGCACTCCAGAGGCCAGAACGCTCCTCCTCGAGGGCTGGTCGAGAGATGAAACATGGGAAGGGACCTTTCCTATGGTGTGGGCTGAGGGCCTGGAATCAAAGCTCCGGATCCCTTCCCTCCCTCCGTCGGATCACCGGGTCCGACTCAGGGTGCAACCCTTTGTCGGCCACGGGGGTCCCGCATGCCAGGTGATGGAGGTGGCGCTGAACGGCATCCCGGCTGCTCGACTCCTGGTGGAGAAAGGCTGGCAGGAGTACGAGATGGAGATCTCCAAGCACCTGATCAGGCCCGGGTCCAATGAGATCCGGTTCCGGTTCGCCTATGCTGAATCCCCAGGAACCTATGGACCGAGCAAGGATGGAAGGGTCTTAAGCGTCGCCTTCGCCTCGTTAGAGGCCATTGTGGACGAACGGAAGGGACCGGTGAAACCTGGGGGGTTCGCCGCACGATGAAGCTCATTGACCGCTATATCCTTCGGGAGCTGATCGCCTCGTTCCTGATTGGCCTCCTCCTGTTCACCTTCGTTCTCATGATGGGAAAGGTCCTCCATTTCACGGAGCTGCTGATCACGAGAGGGGTAGGGGTTCAGACCGTGCTGACCCTTTTCCTCTACCTCCTGCCTTACTCCCTCATGGTCACCATCCCGCTGGCCGCCCTCCTGGCCCTCCTGGCCGTCTACAGTCGGCTCTCCTCCGAGGGGGAGGTGATCGCCTTGCACGTCTCGGGCTTAAGTCTCCGCAGGCTGATGGTCCCAGGATTGATCCTTGGGGTGGCTGCCTACCTCATCACTTCCGTGATCACCCTGGCCATCCTCCCCAAAAGTAACCGTGCGTTCAAAGAGCTGGTCTTTCGGCTGGCCAGGAGCCACGCGACCTTCGCCCTCCAGGAGGGGGTCTTCACCACACCCGTAGACGGCGTCATCCTTTACGTCGAACAGCTCGAGGGAGGCTCCACCCTCAAAGGCATCCTCCTGATGGATGGCCGGGACCCCAAGGCCGAAAGGGTCGTGATCGCCCAGCAAGGTGCCTTTCTCCCCTCCCCCGATGGCCAAGGCCTCACCCTCAGGCTCTCCAACGGAACCCTCCACCTCTCCACCCCAGATCAGTCCGATCGCTACCGGCTCGCCCACTTCGACTCCTTGGATTTCTCCCTGTTGAAAGGGAACGGGGCGGGAGGGTTGAACCGGACAAGGGGGGACCAGGAGATGACCCTGGGCGAGCTTCGTGCCAGGATCAGCCGCCTCAAAGTGGAAAGGGGGAACTTCAGGCCGTTCCAGGTGGAGTTCCACAGGAGGCTGGCCATCCCCTTCACCTCGCTGGTCTTCGTCCTGATCGGGGTTCCCCTGGGGATCCGATTGAAAAAGGGTGGGCGGGGGGGCAGTTTAGCCTTGTCCTTGGGCTTCGCCCTCTTCTACTACATCCTGATCGTCGCCGGCGAAGATCTGGGGGATCGGGGGAAGATTCCTCCGGCGGTGGCGATGTGGACGCCGAATCTCTTCCTCGGCCTCCTGGGAGTCTGTCTTGTTCTAGTTGAGGAGCAAGCCTTGATGTTCAAGACCGGACTCTTTCGATGGAGGAAACTTCAGATATCAACCCCCAAACCCTAACCCCTAGAACCTTGACCTCAGGCCCGAGATGAAGATCCTGGATCGCTACATCATGATGGAGTGCCTGAAGGCCTTCCTCTTCGCAGAGGTGAGCTTCATTGGCATCTATCTGGTTGTGGACCTCTTCGAACAGTTGAACCGCTTCCTCGAGGCCGAGGCCGGGACGACCACTCTTTTTGTCTATTACCTCTTCAGCCTCCCCGGCATCGCCCTTCAGGTCGCCCCTGTGGCCGCCCTGCTGGCCGCCCTCCTCAGCCTGGGAAACCTCGCCAAGCATCACGAACTCCGCGCCATGCAGATGGGAAGGATCAGCACCCCCCGGATCGTCCTCCCCCTTCTCCTCCTCGCCTCCCTGCTCAGCCTGGCGGTCTTCGCTCTGGGGGAGAGTGTGATCCCTTTGGCCAATCGAAAGGCTATCGCCCTCTACAAGACCAGGGTGAAGAAGGTTCCTCCCTACCAACTGACGAGGGCGCAGGACCTCTGGTACCGGGCCTCCAAGAACCGTTTCCTCCATATCGCCCTGATGGAGACCTCGACGGCGACCATGCGGGACGTAACGGTCTATGAGCTTCGCCCAGACTTTACCCTCACCAGGCGGATCGTCGCCAAGAAGGCCTCGTGGGGTGAGGGGGGATGGAACCTGGAGGAGGGCTACATCTTCACCCTGAAGGAAGGCGGGGCACTGGCATCCGAACCGTTCAGGAAGCTCCCCCTGGATCTCAAGGAAACACCCCAGGAACTCGGGGGGCTCATGAGGCTTCCCCAGGAGATGAACTTCCTGGAGCTTCGGGCCTACACCCGACGGCTCAAGGAGAGCGGCATTGACGCCTCCCGCTATCTGGTGGACCTCCACGCGAAGGGAGCCTCGGCCTTCGCCGTTCTGGTCATGGCCCTGATCGGCGCCGCCTTTGGCCTCAGGGTCGGAAGGTCGGGGATCATGATCTGGGCAGGGACATGCATCCCGTTAGGATTCGTCTATTGGGTCCTCCTCTCCGTCGGCTTTGCCCTGGGAAAGAGCGGCTTCCTGTCGGCATTCCTCGCCGCCTGGCTCCCCAACTTCTTTTTCACACTGGGGGGGATCATCTCCATCGCGAGACTTCGGTAAGACTCGACACTACGTTGAGGATCTATGCGACGTCTGCGCTTCTGGTTGGCCTTGCTCGTTAACCTTTTCTCTCCTCTTCTGGTCACCGCCCAGGAACTCCCCGTCCAGATTGAAGCTGACCAACTGGAATACCGACGGCAGGAGGGACTCATCATTGGGCGGGGCGCTGTGGTCGTCCGCCAGGAAGAGGCGATGCTGGCCGCTGACGAGATCATCTTTGACATCGAGCGGGAGGAGGTGATGGCCTATGGGAACGTCCGCCTCCAAGAGGGTTCCCGCTCCCTGGAGGGGGAGCAACTCCTGTTTGATACCCGGTTGAAGCGGGGGGTGATCATGCGGGGGAAGGGGTTCATCCCACCCGCCTTAAGCTTCACGAGCGCCGAGATCCGTCGGGAAGACGAGCGCCGCTACCGTCTGATCGACGCCGCCATTACCACCTGCCGGGTTTGCCAGCCGGAGCCTGGGCCCGTGGACTGGGAGCTTAAAGCAAAGGAGATCACCGTGATCCAGGACGAGATGGTCTATCTGAAAGGGGCCTCCTTCTGGATCCGGGAGATTCCAACCCTCTACACTCCCTACTTTGCCTTTACCATCGGTCCCCGCCGCACAGGGTTCCTGACCCCACAGGTGGGCTATGGCAAGAAGAGCGGCTTCGTCTACAGCCAGCCTTTTTTTTGGGCGATCAGTGAATCCCAGGATGCGACCTTCACCCTGACCGCTCGGAGCAGCCGCGGCGTCGAGGTCGAGGCCGAATACCGCTATGTCTTCTCCACAGATGCCAGAGGGGAAGCCCACGTGAACTATCTCAACGATCGGGATCCAGTTGACGGACAAGAAAACCGGGTCAAGGTTAAGTTCGACCACGACCAGCGCTTCACCCCGACGAGTCGCCTGAAGGCTGACATCAACTACGTGAACGACGTCACCCTGAGCAGGCAGTTCGTGGACACCCCGACCGAAGAGCGGACCAGCCGTGTCCTCGATTCCCGCATCTTCTTCACCAAAGGCTGGCCCCACTACACCCTCACGGCCCTGGCCGAGGTGACGAGGGACCTGGCCACTGAGGCTGATACACGCCTAGCCCGTCTACCGGATGTCCGCTTGAGTGCCCTCCCTCAGCCGCTCTTAGAGACGCCGCTGAACCTTGACGGCTCCACCTCTGTTGTCTTCTTCGACCGTCCGGATGGGATCGACGTCGCCCGCTTCGACTTCCATCCCGGCCTCTCCTACCCCCTCTTTCTCACTCCCTTCCTCCTCACCTCCAAGCTGGCCCTCCGGGAGACCACCTATACCAAAAGGGGGGATGGAGGGGAAGGAGGAGCGACCCGAGAGCTGGTCGAAGTCACGGAAACGCTGGAGACCCGCCTGGGCCGTTCCTTTCAGCTCGGCGCACTCTTCGCGATCACCCATCTGATAGAACCCATGATCAGCTTCCAATTCGTCCCAGAGGTCCACCAACGCGATCTTCCCCAGATCGATTTTGACGACTTCGTCAGCCCCCAGAGCCGGTTCAGCTTCGGCCTCACCAACCGCCTCGTCACCCACTATAAAGCGGAAGATGATAGCCTGAGCAGCCGGGAACTCCTCAGGTTCCAACTGCGGCAGAGCTACAACCCCGCGGCGAAGGAGCGGATCTTCCCCGATCTCTTCCTGAATGCCCTCACCCCGGAGCGGATCGATCAGGCGGTCAAGGATGTTCAGCCCTTAGGCGGCGGCTTCTCCTCAGCGAAGGAACGGGAGTTCTCCAACCTGGTGGCCGATCTCCTGATCAGCCCCTTTCCCTTCCTTCAAATCCAAGAAGTCCTCTCGTATAACGTCCAAGAGAACCAACACGAGGGGACAAATCTCAACGTGAGGCTTTCTGAGGCAAACCGGGGGTTCTTCGAGGTCAGCTATTCTTTCGTCAAAGGGAGGAACGCTGAGGCCCTGATCGGAAAGGCAGGGGTGAACTTGACGCCGGCCCTCTTACTGGAGGGCACAACCCGTGTGGACTTCGTCCAGGACGTTGTCCTGGAAACCGGGATCACCGCCCGCTACCGGACCTGTTGCTGGGAGCTGGGTTTACGCTTCACGAACCGTCACTCGACCCTCGAAAGGCCATCGGAAAACGACGTAAGAGTCCTCTTGGAGCTTAAGCCCTAGGGGGACAAGAGGAACGCCTCGACGACCCGGTCGACGATCCGCTGACCCAGGTCCTGGGAGGCCCTCAAGACCGCTTCGGCTTCCGCCCCCTTGGTAGCGGTCAGCTCAGGGCTCGCCAGATAGAAGGCCTCTCCAACGACCTGTTCCCGCAGGAGAGGTCCATCTTTGCCGGCCTCCTTCAGCGTGATCGTCGCCAAAAGGTGGAGACGGAAGCGGCTGCCGATGTCGGCCTGAGAAAAGGCCACGGCGGAGGTCTCGTAGCCGGTCACCTCCCCCCCGAGGAGCAGCTCCGCCTCCTTCTCAGGGACAACGTTGATTCCTGAGGCCGCTAGCCGCTCTAAAAGGGCGGCGGTGATCATCCCCTCGATCCCGGGCTGGGCAGTCGTGTTGCGGAAATCAAGGAGGGCAAGCTTCTTCCCGGCTGTGGAAGGGGCAGTGAGAAACGTATAGCCACATCCCTCGAGGAGGATCAGGAGAATCAACACCCCGCCGAGTACCCTCCTCGTCATCCCCTCCCCTCCCAAGCCGTGTAAGGTCTTCCCACCCGGTTCTGCTTTCCCTTGTCCCCTCCGCCCTGTTTTTTAACCCCCAACCCCTCTCCCCTACCC
>JACQHM010000296.1 GCA_016199025.1 Candidatus Methylomirabilota bacterium
AACCCGACGATGACCAGGGCAGCCATTCCCATGATGCCCAAGGACTGACGCCGCTGCCTGGCCGAGAGGAGGTCGGCCCCCTGGAGCGAGACCTCTACCCCCACCGCACCCACAACCTTCCGCTGGATTTTGATCGGGGTGGCAACGACCCACACCCGCTCTCCCAGAGCATCCCGCAGGGCCGTCACGGTCTTGCCCTTTTTGACGGCCCCTTGCGAAGGCTCCCTTAACGAGCTGACCGCCGTCCGGTCGCTCGAGACGATCGAGACGAGGCCCTCGAACCCCAGGACAAAGACGGCGATCCTGTTAATGCTGCCCCGGGACCGCATCACCGCCTGGACCTCCCGCTGGAGGGCCCGGATGTCCTCCAGGTCCTGCTCGCGTCCGATCCCTGCGACCAGACCCTGGGCAACGATGACACCCCGTTCCCTGACATCCTCCTCCAGGGCCTTTTCGGTGATCCTGACGCTTAAGTAGGCGGAAATGGAGAGGACGGTGCTGACGATCAGGATGACGAGAAGGATAATCTTCGTCTGAAGGCTGAAGGCAGGGAGGCGTGCGATGGCCATCGGCAACTCCTAGCGGGTCAGGACGTCCCTGGCATCCACCTCTAAAACCGTTTCCTCCCTTCCTCCAACAGGACCAGGTCCCGAATCACCTGTCCAGAGCGACCAAGGACAGGGATGGGGGAGCCGTCCAACAAAAGCTCCACCCCCCCGGCGTTTCCCAGCGTGAGGACGAATCGTTCCAGAGCTGTCCAGTGGACCACATCCCCCGGTCTCAAGAGAACATCATACTCCTTTTCGTCGGCACTCGCCCTCACCCAGGTCCGTTCCTTGGCCCTGACCCTGAGGACGTGCTGGACCGGCTCCGACGGGCGTTCGGGGATCGCTTGTGGCCTGGGAGGAGGAATCCCTTCCTGCTGCGGGATTCCTTGCTCAGGCAAGATGGGGGGCGGGGAGGCCAGCTCAACCCGAGGTTGCTCCGCGATCTCCGGGGATCTCACCTCCACCACCTCCTCTGTCCTTTGGGAGAGGAGGGAGAAGCCGATTAAGCCCAAGGGGACAACAATCAAGAGGACCCCCAGGACCAGCAGGATCTTCCTGAGCGAGAGGGTGTAGGTCTTTGGGGCCGGCCACGGAGAGAGGCCCCTCCCATCCCGGCCCTGCACCTGCTTTTTAAACTGGGCGGCAACAGCCTGGGGATCAAGGCCTAAGAAGGCGGCATACTCCATCAAAAATCGGATGATGTAAGTCTCATCAGGCAGGAGCCGGTAGTCGTCCTCCTCCATGGCCTTCAAGAAGACGAGCTTGATCCTGGTAGAGGCCATCACCTCCTCCAAGGAGAGCCCCTTGGCCTCCCGCCGCTCCCTCAGACGTTGGCCGACGGTCGGCCCAGTCCCTTCCACCTTCGGCATCGTCTCCCCCTAAGGTTCGTTCCCAGGGAAAGCCCTGCGCCTTTACCCTATCATAAGAGATCGAGGGGAAACAAGGCCCCCGTCTAGGCTCTCGCCAAAAGCTGCAAAGGGAAACTCCCTCAACCTCCCTCAAGCCGACGAAGGACCTTCAACACCTCAGGGAGGCTCCCGATGATCCCGTCCACCGCCTCGGGGGCCGGGGGGGGATCTTCCCCCTGCCGGAGCCAGAGGGCCCTCATCCCGGCCCCCTTGGCACCGGTAACATCCGTCTGGGGGTCATCCCCGACATGGAGGGCCCGGGAAGGCTCAACACCCAGCCGACCGAGGGTGTGGATGAAGATCCGGGGGTTCGGCTTCCTGAGCCGGAGTTCGTTGGAAAAGCTCAAGGCCTCGAAGAACATGAGGATACCGAGGCGCTCCAGGACGATCCTGAGCATGGCCCCAGGGGTCCTCCCCGTGTTGCAGATGAGGCCGAGCTTTACCCCTCTTTCGTGTAAGGTCTCCAGGGTGTCAGCGGCGCCACCGTTTAGGACCGGCATGATCTTTAAGACCGGCGAGGTGTAGGCCTCCTCCAGCCTTCGCATCGTGTCCTCGCCGAAGGCGAGGGGGAGTTCCGGATCCAGGCTGTGGAGGAGCAGTTGGACCTGCTCCCCAGGGCCGATGTCCACCTGGTTTTGCCAGATGGTCTCCAACCTCCTCCCTACCATCTGATAGGCCTCCTCGATATCGGCCGTACTGACGGAATACCCTCTCTCCCGCAAAATCTCCCTCATGCCCTCGATACGAAGCTCCCTCCCCCGCCGGAGATCCTCGGGGGTTTCCAGGATCAGAGTCTGCCAGAGGTCGAAGGTCACCGCCTGGATCATGAACCACCCCTTACTCGTGGGCCAGCCACATGACCAACCAGCCGGCGAGAGGAGGCATGAGGACGCTGACCAGCACCCGCATGGCAACAAAGCGGGGGCCCATCAGGGGGAATTCCCAGGCGATCAGCCGATGCAGCCCCAAGAGGGCCCAACTGGTCAGGTATGAGACCAACGGTCCCATCCCCGCCCCCGATTGGTAGAGGGAGGCCACGATGGGGAAGCTTAAGATCGGGCCCCCCGGCGTGAAGACTCCGGCGATGCTGGCGATCAGGAGCCCTTTCCATCCCGAGCCTCGGCCGATCCACCGGCCGATAAACTGCTTCGGGATCAGAACCTGGATCAATCCCGAGATGGCGAAGGCAAAGAGGAGCCGGGGGGCAACGCTCAGAAGAAGCTCCCCCCCGGTCTTGAGGCCCTCCAGGGCCACCCCTTGCCCTTTGGAGAAGGCGACGAGAAACAGGATCAAGGCGATGAGACCCATCACGATGGTCGAAAGTTCCATGATCCATCTCCCTACTTCTCACCGGATCTTGAGGCTGCGCATCCGGTTGATGGCAGAGGCGATCTCGAAGATCCTGGGCTTGGCCAGATTCCCCACCTTGAAGGGGGAGAGGATGTCGAGGCCTTGACGCTCCAGGTCCTCCATCAGGTGGGAGAGCCCTTCTTTCAAGGCAAATCCCCTGGAGGCATAGTGGACGGCATAGTAGTGGATGGCCTCGCCGATGGCCCTGGTCTGGGAAAGATCGACCAGTTGCTCTACCGCCGAGAGATCGATCGCCGTCGTTCCGAAGAGGATGGCCTTTAAGCCCTTCGCATCGATCTTGACCTCACGACTCCCCCGGCTGGGGTCGAAGCTCTCGGGCAAAGGACGCCTTCGGGGAAGCGCGCCAAAGGTCTCCCCCCCCTCGCCTGTCCGCCTCGTGGGGAAGGCTTGGACGATCTCCTTCGCCTGCTTCGTGACAGAAAGGGGCCTGTACTCGTCCAGCATGAGGACGGTGTCGGCGACATCGAAGTAGTCCCCACTCCCCCCCATGACGAGGATGATGGAGACCCCGTGCTCTTCGTAGAGCTGTCGGACCTTGTCCACGAAGGGGGTGATCGGTTCCTTTGCCTTGTGGACGAGGGCCTGCATCCTCGCATCCCTGATCATGAAGTTCGTGGCCGAGGTGTCCTCGTCGATCAACAAAAGCCTCGCCCCCATCTCCAGGGCCTCGATGATGTTGGCCGCCTGGGAGGTGGAGCCGCTGGCGTTCTCGGTGGAGAAGGTTTTCGTCTCCTTGCCAAAGGGGAGGTTCTTGATGAAGGGGGAGATGTCCACCTTCTCGACGAACCTTCCATCCTCGGCCCTGATCTTGACCGCCTCCTGGATCGTCACGACCCCCTCCCGCCCGTCGCCGGGGAGATGGTCGTACACGCCTCGCTCCAATGCCCGGAGCAGGGTGGACTTCCCGTGGAAGCCGCCTCCCGCGATGAGGGTGACCCCCTTCGGGATCCCCATCCCCTGGATCGGCCCCTGGTTTGGCCTCTGAAGCTCAACTTCCAGGTCGGGAGGCGACTGGAACGGGACCACCACCTGCCCTTTCCCGGCCAGAAGGGGCCGGTCGTCCACGCCGCTCCGCCTGGGGAGGACCGCGCCGTTCGCCACAAAGGCGACAAGCCCCCTCTCATCCAGTTGCCCCCGGAGGCCCTCTTGGTCCTCGGCGACCTCGATATGCTCCCAAAGGCTCTTTGCGGGGAGGCTCCGAAAGAAGAGGGCGCGGCGGACGATCTGGGGGAGCTCCTGGAAGAACATCTCCTCCGCCTGCCTCCCCAGGACCGTCCGCCCGGCGGCGGGGAGGCCCATGACGAACCGGGCTTCGAGGAATTCCGTCTCGACAACGACAGCATTTCTCTCCAAGACTTCCTGGCCGCCGGCGTCGATCAAGAAGAGGCCGCTCCTCCCCGTCCCCCGCTTCCCCTTGGTGATCTCCTCGATGGCCACATCAAAGGCCCGGGCCAGGAAATCCCCCAAGGCGATCCTTCTGATCTTGTTGGCGTAAAGCTCTGGGGGAAAGGCGGCCTGGGCCATCCTGACCCTGACGCTGACCCGCGAGGGGGCGGCGAAGGGGTCCCCCTGGACATGGTCAATAGAGAGGAGATACTCGCCGAAATCGTAAACCCCTTTGATGTCCTGATACGCCTTGTACCCTCTCCCATCGATCCGTGAGAGGATCTGACGAAGCTCCTGGCTGAGACGAACCATCTCTCCCATTCCTCACCGTTTGACGGTCTCACCCGGGACCAACGAGAAGAAGAAACCAAAGAAGGCGACCATCGCCCCGACGTAGAACCCTCCCGCCAACGAGCCGGTCAGGTCCTTGATCCAGCCGGTGACCACCGGGGCCACGATGGCCGAGAGGACGCTGACGAAGGAAAAGACACCGATGGCCGTCCCCATGGCCTCAGGCTTCGTCGCCTGAACCCGATCACCGACCCAAGCGATGGCCACCGGGTCCCAGGCGAGCTTTCCAAAGAGCCCATAGGCAAGGAGGACCAGGATGAGGCCCAGTTTCGTGTGGACATGGGCCAAGGCCAAGATACTGGCCGTCGCTAGGGGGAAGAGGACCAAGGTCAGACGCTTCCTCCCGACCCGATCGGTGAGCCGACCGGCCGTCAAGCTGGCCGGGATGGCGGCGATGGCGATCAGGCCGGTATAGACCCCTGAAGCCGTCAGGCCCAACCCCCGCTCCGTCTGGAAGAAGGTCGGCCCCCAGATCAAAGTCACCCAGTACCCGTAGAGGGAGCAGAAACCAGCCGCGTTTAAACAGAGGAGGTCACGATCCTTGAGCACAGCCAGGATCGATGGTTTTCTCGCGACCGGCGGCCGGACATCCCGGACGAGCCCTTGATAGAAGGCGGCGGAGAGGAAGGTCGGGGCGGCTAAGACCAGAAAGGGGGAGCGCCAGTTCCCTGCAGCATGATAGAGAGGGCCGGCCAAGAGCAGCCCTGAGGCCATCCCGACGGACATGCCGGAGCCGATGATGGCCGAGCTTAAGCCTCGCATCTCCCGAGGGACGGTGTACATGGTGAGGCTGTAAGCCATCGGGTAGTAGGCCCCCGCCCCGGCTCCATGCAGGGCCACGAAGATGATCAAGGTGAAGTAACTTATCGCCAACGACCCGATGGCCCCGATCCCTAACGCCGCCACGAAGGAGAAGAGGACCAGGACGCGCTTCAGCCCAAAGCGGTCCCCCAGCAGCCCAGAGGTTAGTTGGGCCATCGTATAGAGCAGGAAATAGGCGCTGGTGATCGCCCCCATCTTTGCCCCTGAGAGCTGAAACTCCCGGCCGATCACCGGCAGCATCGGGTAGAGGACGGTCCGGTCCGCATAGACCACGGCCCACCCCAGGCAGAAAAGGGCAATGGCCCGGTACACATAGGTCATTCCAAACGGACGGGCCTCTTTGACGACAACCGGGTGCGATGGGGAATCACTCACGGGATGGGACCTTTACACGGCGGACCAGCCGCCATCGACCAGGAAGGTCTGGCCGGTCACGTAATCGGAGGCATCAGAAGCCAAGTAGATCGCCAGGGGGGCAATATCCTGAGGGACGCCGAGCCTCTTCAAGGGGATGGCGTCGGCGAGCCTCCTGGCATCCTCGGGGTGGGCTTCGAAATAGGCCCGGTTCAATTCTGTCCTGATCGTGCCGGGGCCGATGGCGTTCACGTTGATGCGGTAGGGGGCCCACTCCAGGGCGAAGGACCTGGTCAGTTGAGAGACGGCAGCCTTGGTGGCTGAATAGAAGCCCCGCTCGGGGAGGGCCATGACCGCAATCACCGAGGAGATGTTGATGACCTTCCCCTTCTTCCGCTCCTTCATGTGTTGACCGACGGCAACGCTGGCCAGGTACACCCCCTTCAAGTTGATGGTGTACATTTGATCGATCTCTTCCTCGGAGATCGCCTCGACAGGCCCCCGGGCCACGATCCCGGCGTTGTTCACCAGGATGTCGATCCTCCCCCACTCCTGAAGGACCCGCTGGACCATCTGCTCGACGGAGGCTTTCTTGGAGACGTCCGTCGGGACGGCGATGGCCTTCGCACCGGCCTCGACCAGCCTCTTGGCCGCCTCCTGTCCCTCCCGTTCGCTACGGTTGGCGATGACGATCCAGGCCCCGGCATCGGCCAGGGCACAGGCGATGGCGAAGCCGATCCCCCGATTTCCCCCGGTGACAATCGCCACCCGCCCTTCCAGATCGAAATATTTCCTCAGGTTCTCACCCATCCATTTCCTCCTCATCTAATGCTCACAACCACCCTTGTGCCTGGAGGTAGTGCCGCATGGCTGCTCTTCCAAAGGGCGATCCCATCCTTCTCAAGGTTTCGGTAGAAACTCGTTCCTACCTTGCTAATCAAGTCGTACTCTCCTTCGCTCAATACAGAAAGCGAGAGGGGGATGAGGTAGTCATATTTTCGGATGATCTGATGAGTAACATCATGAATATCCTCCGACATCTGCCAACGATCTCCCGCCACCACGACCAAGACGTCGATATCAGACATCGGTCCGCCTTCCCCTCGGGCTTTGGAGCCGAAAAGCGTTAAAAGGCGTACTGCCCTTCCATGCTTCGTGACCAAGACATTGACTAAATCAGTTAATGCTGCCTCCTCTTGATCGGTGAAGCCTGGCATGTCCTTTAGAGCAACAGCATTCATCGTCGCAACCCTTCTTCAACCATCCGAATCTCCTCATCCGTCAAGCCGTAAAGTTCGTAGACAAGGCCGTCGATCTCGTGATCAAGCTCCTCGATGCGGTGCTTCATGGCCTCAATCTCTTGAAGCAACGCCTGCCGCTTTTGGAGGACTTCAGCGCAATACTCGAGGGGCTTGGGCAGGTGGATGAGACCGATGAGGTCCTTGGCTGTCTTGCCTCTGAGCTCTGGGCCCAAAGATTCGAGGAACAACTTCAGATATCCCGCCACGATCTCACTCGGGCACTGGATGAAGTTGGTGCGATCCAAGAAGACATTGGTTCCCTTGACCTGAATGGATGGCTTGCCGATGGGCTTCACGATATGGAGGATGATACCAGCGCAGTCGGCCAGGTCTTGGGTGGGAATGGCCTGCTCGCGGACGAAGCGGGAAAAACCCCTAACAAGGGCCTCCAGCCCAGGTAGCTTCCGATGGATGGCGAGCATCTCATCAACGAGCTTCGCGATCTCCTGATGGACTTCCGGCGGCGCAGAAACGATGGGCAGTTGCTCCATGTAGATCGTCTTAAAACGCATAAAGCCGCCTCGAATTTCAGGGCTTAGCTGTCGTCGATAGTAAAACTCAATGAGCGAAGAATTAAGCAGCGCAAGCAGATAAAGATCATCAACCGGAATGAGAAAGACTGTGCAATCGACGAAATAATTTTGATCATCGAACGCGAACTCACACTTATCAGCAATATCAGGATAGACAATCTTCGGCTTCTCGAACTCGGCATAGTAGTCGATGGTGTCTTGAATCTCAGACCATTGATAGTTACCCGGCTTGCGTCCGCTGCCCGGTATCAAGCGTTCTTTGTATTGCTCAAGATGCCTTTTGATGGCTGGATACCGTTCTATGTCAATGCCACGCCTCGTGAAGATGAGATAAAGGTTCTGATAATCAACCCTCCAGCGCTTAATGTCCCGTCCACGCAGGAAGGGTTTTATGATTTCAGCACTGTTTGGGTCTTCGGCAATCAACCGATCCCGCGTCGTCTGGTCGATCACAAACGCCTCGTTCAGTCCGGTCACGATGCCTCGATAGAACTTGCCCTGAACATACTCGCCTAACGGCATGCCTGCCGCTTGAATCTTCTCCAACAGCTTTTGGAGCTTCGGCGGCTCCAAGTGCCAGCCCTCAGGTGAAAAGATGCTCTGCGACAAGAGCTGGGCCTGTTCTTCGACGTATTTCCCCAGTCGGTCCAGCACATCTCCAATCCCCCCCACCCCCCCTTTCGCAAAGGGGGGAAGGGGGGATTTTCCCTTCACCGTCAGAGCACGCACATGATGATCGGCTTCGGGAGGCCCTTTGCGCATGATCAGGATGCAGGGGTATGTCGTCGCTTCGAAGAGCGGCAGGTCACCGAAGTCGATCACGACCTCCAGGGTGTTCTTTTGGCCAAGTAAGCTGCGGAGCTTCACGCCGTAGCCAGCGCGGAAGAACTTGTTGCTCGAGATGAAGCCGAGCCTTCCACCGTCCGAGAGGAGCCGTAGACCCAGCTCGTAGAAATACACATAAAGATCAGCCACGCCGTGATAGCACTCATAATGCTTCTGGAGATCCTCCTTTACAGCCTTGAGCTTCTCTTGGCGCACATACGGTGGGTTCCCAACGACGAAGTCGAAGCCTTGGGCGAAGGGGCCTTGCTTCAGTTTGATCTTTTTGACGGTCTCGGCACCCTCCAGAAATTCGCCGGTCGTCTCTCCAAGGAGGGGCATCTGGGGACCGCTCCCTGCTGTCTCGGGAAGCTTCAGGGAGTTAGTCTGGAAGATGTTGAACTTCTCCATGCGGAACTCAGCGTTCTGCCCCTTGGCTTCGGTGATCAGATCAATCACCTGAAACAGAAGATTCATCTCAGCCAGGTGGGCAGCGAAGGGGTTGATGTCGAAGCCGTAGATAGAGTCCTGGATCTTCTTGAGGATGGTTTCGGGATCAACACCCTTCCGACGGTATCGCTCGACCAAAGCCTTCACGGCCCGGACCAGGAAGCCGCCTGATCCACAGGCTGGGTCGAGGAGAAGCTTCCCTTCGATCTCGTGGTCGGGGGTGTATCCGACGGCCTCTAAAATATAATCCACTACCTCCTCGGGAGTATAAAATTGTCCCAGCCGCTTCCGCTCCTCCCGATCAATATACTGCTCGTAGAGCTTGCCCAGGATGTCCCGATCGACCTTGGCACAGTTGTATCTGTTGAAGGTGAAGAGCAGCTTGAGGGCGACCTCGCTGTCAGGAACGTACCAGTCGAAGAGGTCGCGCTGGAAGAGGTGAGGATAGAAGGCATCCATCACCTCGTATGTTGATTTCAAAAGCTCGCTGTAATTGATCCTGGCCTTTTGAGCGAATCCCCGCCATTCTAACCAACGTTTGATCCCACCGTTCGAGATGTGTCGTGGCGTGATCTTTTTGTCCTCGCAGATCCGAATGAGCAGGATCCGGTTGAAGAGGATATACATGGTCTCGGTGACGAAGTTTTCGGAGGTCTTGCCGTTCGAGGAGGCGATGCTCTGCCACGTGGTATAGGCCTGATGCCAGGTCTTGGCGCTCTCAAATCCTTTGAGTTGCCACAGCTTGGCCTTCCCTTCCTGGAGCTGCTGTTGAAGTCTTGCAAATTCCTCGTATTGGGCCTGAAATTCTTCGAAACGGGCCGCGATGTCACCTTTGACGTACTCCATGCAATCTTTCAGGTCTTCAAGAAGGGTGATGAAATGAGCTTCCTGAGAAACGTCCAGCTCGGGGTCCTGGTACAGGTCCTCTTCCTGGATGCTGTGGTATTCCTTGGACAGGTAGCGGAGCTTAACAATGTCCTCCCAGTCGTCGTTGGTGAGGCCCTCGATCCCCCTTTTGAAGAAGCGTTCATAGGTGAGCTTCAAGTCTACGACTTGGCCGAGGCCGATGGCCTTTCCTTTCCCCTTGTACTCGAACCATTCAAAGCGGACGCCGTTCGTCAGGACGGCAAATTTGGGAGTGAGCTCGTCGAGGTACTTCCAGAGCTGAGGTCGGTGGGGGAGGAGGTTTTCAACGGTCGAGCTTTTCGTCTCGACCAGGATGAGATTCCGGCCCCTATCATCTCGGATCAGGAGATCCACATCCCCGGCCTGGCACGTGACCTCATGGTAAATGTTCTTGGCAGGGTCGTAGCCAAGGATCTGGAAGAGGGGAACGATCAGCGTGGACCGGATGTGGAATTCATCGCCGGCATCCCGGTGGGCAAGGTAAGCCAGGTACTTCTTCCCCTGGTACTCGAAGGCCTCGAAGACGGACATGACCTTGGTGAGGAATTCGACGTTGGCTTTGGAGCGGGCCTTGAGGTTCATGACCCCTTCGTTGCCAAGGTCTGAGGCGAAAGTACCTTAAGCCCCTTGACCCGCCTGAAGTGTTCGACGTTTCTGGTGATGAGGGGAAGGTCTAAAGATAGACAGATTCCGGCGATCAAGGAATCCCCCACACCGATCTCCATCCCCTGCTGCCGCAACCGCACCGTAACCTCTCCTGCCCTCTTAGCGGCATCAAGGGTCAGCGGCAAACACCCGATGTCTTCAAATAAGTCGTCCAGCCCTCGCTTGAGCGTGATGGCTTTGGCCCCAGCCCAGAGCTCATAGGCATTAATGGCTGTGATGAAGGCTTTGTTCACTTCGATGAGCGTCCTGACCACCCCGACCGATGGCTCCTTACCGTTCAGGAAGTCTATCACAACATCTGTATCCAGGACTACCCCGTTCGCCACCTGGTCCATAGGGTCTGGATCTCCTGGCGCATCTTCTTCGCCTGCTCGTCCGTTAAGACCCCTTGAAGCTTCAGGGACGCCTTTGTCCTGGCCCGTCCTTTCTCGACCGCCTTCAGATAGAAGTCGATGGCCTCCTGGATGATGGCGGAGTAGCCTCTAAGGCCCCGTCTCGCCGCCAACGCCAGAAGGGCCGCCCGTTGCTCGTCGGTGATCTCGATGGTTGTTCTCATCGATCATCCTCCTTTGGCATTCTAATACTCAGATAGAGAAATGTCAAAACCTGACGGGCGCCATGTTGACTTTGGAGATGCTCCGGGATGGCGAAGGCGTCTACCGATATCCGGTGGGAGGAGGGCTACAGCGGTCAAGCCCGTTGATCGCTTCTAAGGCCTCCGGCCAGGAGTGGATCCGCCGGACGCTGGAAGGGAGGGAACCTTGATTCCAGGGCTTGTCGAAAAGGAGAACCTTGAGAGGAAGCTCGGCCAGGGCCCTGGCCACATGGGGTTCATCTTCAACGAAGACCTGAAGTCCGAGTGCCGTGATGGCCTTCTTCTTGTGCTCGGTCACGAATTCCCCGTCCTTGTGGAAGATCCCCTCGAAACAGGAAAGGAGACTGTGCCCCTTGAGCCAGCGTCGTGTGACCTCCTCCTGCCGGGGGAGGCGGCCGGTGACAATGTAGAGCCGGTGGCCGACCTGCTGGAGGGCCTCCATCGCCGCCTTCGCCCCCGGAAGGAGGGGACGGCGATCCAGGAAGCCTCCTTCTTCCAGGTCGGTGAAAAAGCCCTCCCATTCCTGGATGGGGATCTCGGGGAACCGTTTGGGGAGATCCCAGGCTGCCTCTTCGAGGGGGACCCGGATGCCGAAGCAGCGGGTAAAGGCCTCAAGGTAGGCGGGCAGGGACTCGGTCAGGACATCATCTAGGTCAATCCCAATTCTCACAATACCTCGGCTCCGTTCATATTCTCCTGGATTACCGCTATGGCTCCGAGATTATACCACACTTTAAGCGGAAATGGCCTTCAGAATGGCCTGGATTTGGCCTCAGAATGGCCTAGGAGATAAAGATTAAGGGCAAAGGAAGGGGAAGATAGGGCTGAGAGAAAGTAGGGAGAGACCCTTCTACTGCTCCCTAAGAAGAGGAGACAAACGTGTTGAGGGCTGACGTGGATGTCAGAAGATCGGCCTACTGCGCGAGGAAGGCCCCGTGACCCACCTCGGTCAGGGAGACCACCCCCCATTCATTATGAAGGGGTGTTCAGACTGTCGTAAGATCTCAAATCTTACCGCTAACTCCCTAGTGCGTCGGGTCAGTTGGCAGAAACTGAGGCGGCTTGCGGTACTTGGTCGCCTGTTCAAAGGCATACGCGATCTTGATGAGCGTTGGTTCGCTCCAAGCGCCTCCCAGGAATGAAATCCCGACGGGAACCCCGAAAACATAGCCGGCAGGGACCGAGATATGCGGATATCCTGCGGCAGCCGCGACCGAGGGCGCCCAATGCTGCGTGGCCCACGCCGGCAGCAAGTGATCCCCAAGCACCAGGTCAATCGGCATAATCGGGCCGAGGGTAGGGGCCACAATCGCATCCAGGTTGTATTTTTTCAAGGTGGCATCAAGCCCCTCCGTGGCGGCCAGCCGCCGGCATTCCCTTAGGGCATCCAGATAGGCCTGATCCGTTAAGGGTCCGCCCTTCGCTTCCGCCAGTTTGAAAAATTCCTGTTCAAAGTAGGGCATCTCTTTCTCTCGATGTTGTTCATTGAACAGAATGAGATCCCTCAGCGTTTGGGGCCCCGTGGAGGAACGTTCTTGGAGATATTTGGCGAGATCGGCCTTTAATTCATACAAGAAGATCGTCACCTCACACTGGCCGAATTTGCCCGCCGTTTCAATGTTGGCCGGATCCACGATAATGGCCCCCTGCTGTTTCATCACCTCGATGCTCTGGTTGATCAGGGCATCGACTTTTTCGTGGTAGCCAAAATAGTTGCGGGCCACGCCGATCCGGGCCCCCTTCAGGCCGTTGGGATCGAGGAATTGGGTATAGTCCGTGGAGGCTTTCCCCCGGGACACCTCGGTCGTGGGATCCCGCGGGTCAACGCCGGTCAGCGCCCCAAAAACAGTTGCCGCATCAGCCACCGTCCGTGCCATGGGCCCGACGACATCCTGCGTGTGGGCGCCCGGAACGACCCCGGATCGGCCGACCAGACCCATCGTGGGCTTGATGCCCACAATGGAGTTGGCGGCCGACGGACAGACGATCGATCCATCCGTTTCAGTGCCAAGGGCCACCGGAGCCAGGTTGGCGGCCACGGACGCCCCCGATCCTGAGCTGGACCCACAAGGACTTCGGGTCAGAATATAGGGGTTCTTGGTTTGATCCCCCCTGGCGCTCCAGCCGCTGGAGGCCCGGGTGGACCTGAAGTAGGCCCACTCGCTCATATTGGCCTTTCCTAAGATAATCGCCCCAGCTTCCCGGAGTTTTTGGGCAACAAACGCATCCTGTTTGACGGGAACGTCTTCTAATGCGTAGGAGCCGGCTGTGGTGTGCAATTGATCAGCCGTGTCGATATTGTCTTTGAGCAGGATGGGGATCCCATGTAACGGACCGCGAACCTTCCCCTCACGGCGTTCCTGATCCCGTTGATCGGCGATGGCCAACGCATCGGGATTCATCTCCAGCACCGAATTGATGGCTGGCCCCTTTTTATCAATCTCCTCAATCCGTTTCAGGTACATTTCGACAATCGAACGGGCCGTATACTTGCCTATCCGCATCCCTTCCTGTAATTGGGCGATGGTCACCTCTTCCAGTTCGAAGGCTTTGAGAGCCGGGGGGGAGAAAACGGTGAACGTCAGTGCAACTGCGATTCCTAAGACGCCGTATCGCAGCAAATCCCTAAGCCTTCTCCTAAAATTCTTGTGTTGCTTTTCCGTGTCATGATTCATGACTTCCTTCCTCCTTTCTCGTCACCCCACTGGCATGGCCTTTCCCTCCAGCCAGGGTTTCGAGGATAGTTATATCTACTACAACGCTATTTTGATGTCAAGATTTTTTGTAAGCGTTCACATGCTTGATCGAGCTATGTGGCGACGTGCATGAGCTTCTTGAGCTGTAAGCGTTCAGGTGGTTTTCTGTAGGAGCGCCATCCTTGGCGCGATCCCTCACAACGGCGGGGAAGTCGCGGCTGGAAGCCGCTCCTACGGCAGCGCTGACGGCTGATGGCTGAACGCTTACTCCCTCCCTAATCAAGTTCCCCTATGATAGTCAACTCTCCCACACCTTGTGAACATCTGAAGGTGATACCCCAGGACCATTCAGCTTTCAACGACCACACTTTCTTGGCGTACCATGCCCCCCCTCCCAACCCTCCCCCT
>JACQHM010000028.1 GCA_016199025.1 Candidatus Methylomirabilota bacterium
CCCTGAACGTAGCGCGTCTACCAGTTCCGCCACTTCGGCGTCGCCTGTACTCTCTATTTAAGGCTTTCTTCGGCGAATGTCAACCGGAAAGTTACTGGTTCCCAACCGCTGAGCATGGGGGACGGGCATGGAATGGGAAGACGATGGGATGTGCTTCGTCTGAGGGAAGAAGAACGAGCTGGGGCTTCAGCTCGACTTCGAACGGTTGGGGGACGGGGCGATCCAGACCGAGCTCGTCCCCTTGAAGCGGTTTCAGGGCTTTAAGGATATCGTCCATGGCGGGATCATCGCCACCGTCCTGGACGAGATCATGGTGAATGTCGCCTACCTCCAAGGGACGTTGGCTGTGACCTCCAAGCTGGAGATCCGCCTAAGGAAACCGGCCAAGGTCGGGGAGAGGCTCGTCTTCCAGGCAAAGGTCCAAAAGGAGAGCAGCAAGCTTTTAACGGTAACCTCGGAGGCCCGACAGGAAGACGGGGTCTTGATCGCCCAGGGGAAAGCCCTTTTGATGAAGGTCGGGGAGCGGGAGGCAGGATGAGACCGATCATCACCCTCCTGACCGATTTTGGCTCCTCCGATCCCTTCGTGGGAATCATGAAGGGGGTCATCCTGGGGATCGCCCCCGAGGCCCGGATCGTGGACCTCTGCCACGGCATCCCCCCCTACGACCTGATCCAGGCCGGCTTCTTCCTGAAGATGTCGTATCCATACTTTCCTGAAGGGAGCATCCACGTGGCCGTGGTCGATCCCGGCGTGGGCGGCCCCCGCCGCCCCATCCTCGTCTTCTGCGATGATCGGTACTTTATCGGCCCGGACAACGGCCTCTTCAGCTTCCTTTACACCGCTGGGAAGGTTCGGCAGGTGATCGAGATCACCGCTTCCGGCTACTTCCTCCCGAAGGTGAGCTCTACCTTCCACGGGAGGGATCTCTTCGCCCCCGTGGCCGCCCGCCTCGCCAAGGGGGTCGAGTTTTGGAGCTTTGGCCAGCCCATCACCGATTATCGGAGGCTGGAAATCCCTACCCCCAGGCTCCAAGGCCACCTCTTGCGGGGTGAGGTCCTCCATGTGGACCGCTTCGGGAACCTGATCACGAACATCCCAGAGGAAACGTTGACGGCACTGGTTGGAGAGGGGGGGGGAGAGGTCCGGGTCGAGATCGGTGGGCGGGAGATCATGGGCCTCTCAGCGTTCTACGCGGAGGTCGGGAAGGAGAAACTGGGGGCCTTGATCGGTAGCTCCGGCCACCTCGAGATCTTCATCAACCAGGGATCGGCCTCTGATCTCCTTCAGGCCAGGAGAGGACAGGAGGTCTTGGTGTGTCGTCTCTGATAGCCAAAGGTGAGAATGTCGAAGGTGTGAGCGGGACCATGAAGGACCAGGAACAAGCCATGCGAGAGGGGAGGCCGGAGGCGAGCTTCGAGGCTCTGCTTCTGATGCTCAGTTCGACCACCCTCATCGCCCTCGGGGAAGCCCCTGATCCTTTGGGTGAGAAGAAGCAGGACCTGGATCAGGCCCGTTGGGCCATTGACCTCTTGGGCCTTTTGAAGGGGAAAACCAGGGGGAACCTCACCTCCCAAGAGGAGGGCCTTCTCGATGACCTCCTCTACGATCTGAGGATGCGGTATTTAACGCGGGCGGGGGAGGTCAAGGCGTAAACAAGCCGGTAGACGTTCAAGGCTGGCGGATCCACGCCGAGATCCGTTCCAGGTTGCAGCCCTCCCAACAGAAATCCCCCCACCCCCCCTTTGGAAAAGGGGGGCACAGGGGGATTTGCTCCTTGACCAGGGATGAGGGGGCTCCGAAGATTGTTCCCGCCCCTTCGTCCGTTGGTCCCTCTAAGGCCCAAAGTCAGCGACGATAGCCTTCTCTCAATTTGTTTGGGTTCCCACCCAGTTCATTGACAAGTCCTTGAGGCTATGGTACCTTTCAAATGCTCTCTCTCACCCTTGTAAACCGGAGGAAAGCAGATGTCCAGGATGTTTCGTGCGAGCCCCTGTTCCGTTCTCCTCGTAGGGTTCCTCTTGTTGACCCAAACCCCCTCGGCCTTGGCAGCTAAGCTGAAGGAGGACGACGCCCTAGCCACCCTCCAGGCCATCCAGGAGGCCTTCGTCCAGGTGGCCGAGGCGGTGAAACCGACAGTTGTCAACATCAGCACCACCCAGAAGGTTCAGTTCCCCGGCCAGCGGATTCCGCCCTTCATCCCGGAACCTTTCCGTGACTTCTTCGGCCCCGACTTCTTCGAGCGTTTCTTCGGCGACATCCCTCCCCGGGAGCTGGAGCGGCGGAGCTTAGGCTCCGGGGTTCTCGTGGAGAAGAGGGGGTACATCCTGACCAACAACCACGTGGTCGCCGAGGCCGAGGAGATCGAGGTCCAACTTTCCGACAAACGGAAGCTCAAGGGCAGGGTCATCGGGAGGGATGCCAAGACGGATCTGGCCGTGATCAAGATTGACGCCTCAGGGGATCTCCCGGTGGCGAGGCTTGGCGATTCAAGCCAGGTCAGGATTGGGGAGTGGGCCATCGCGATCGGCAACCCCTTCGGCCTCGACCAGACGGTGACGGTGGGGGTCATTTCGGCCACGGGCCGCTCCGACGTTGGGATCGCCACCTACGAAGATTTCATCCAGACCGATGCCTCCATCAACCCGGGGAATTCGGGAGGGCCCCTCTTGAACATCAAAGGGGAGGTCATCGGGATCAACACGGCCATCGTGGCCTCCGGTCAGGGGATCGGTTTCGCCATCCCCATCAACATGGCGCGGGAGATTATGGAGCGCCTCATCGTCGAGGGCCGGGTGGTCCGGGGGTGGCTCGGGATCAGCATCCAAGACTTGACGGATGAGCTGGCGGCCCAGTTCCACGTGAAGCCTGGCAGTGGAGTGCTCGTGGGGAACGTGATGCAGGAGAGCCCGGCTGAGCAGGGAGGGATAAGGGTTGGGGACATCATCCGGGAATACGACGGGACCAAGGTCGGTGAGGTCCGGCAACTGCAGAGGCTGGTGGCGGAGACCCCCGTGGGCAAGGTGGCCGCCGTCAAGGTCCTCCGGGATGGAAAAGAGCTGACCCTTTCCATCAAAACCGGTGAGATGCCTGCTGAGGAGGTGGCATCCTCCAGGGACCTGGGTGAGCGCTATGGGTTTGCCGTCCAGGAGTTGACGCCGGACCTCCGCGAACGGCTCCGGCTTCGGCCGGACATCGAAGGGGTCTTGGTCGCCTGGGTTGATCCGGGGGGTCCTGCCGCCCGGGTGGGCCTGAGAAGGAGCGATGTGATCGTCGAGGTGAACCGGGAGCAGGTCCGCACCGTGGCAGAGTTTGAAGAGGCCGTCCGACGGGCGGGAGGAGTGGAGAGCCTCCTCCTCCTGGTCGTCCGGGAGCAGGTTTCCCGCTTCGTGGCCATCCCCCCTAAGGACGGGCGTCAGCGATAAGGGAGTTCAATGCCGAAACGAAGGGCTTATCGTGAAGGGATCCCTGATGACGCCTTGGCGTTCTACCTGAAGGGGATCGTCCAGATTCCTCTCCTGGACAAGGAGGAGGAGCTCAAGCTCGGCGCGGCGATCCAGCGGGGGGAGGAGAGGGCCTTCAAGAAGCTGGTCGAGGCCAACCTTCGCTTTGTGGTCAAGGTGGCCATGCGGTATCAGGGGTGTGGCCTCTCTTTGGCTGACTTGATCAACGAAGGGAATCTCGGGCTCCTGGAGGCGGCAAGGCGGTACTCTCCCGAGCACAACGTGAAGTTCATCACGTACGCCGTCTGGTGGATCCGGCAGGCCATCATGCAGGCCTTGGCGCGGAACGGAAGCCCCGTCCGTTTCCCCTTGAGGAAGATCCGGCAGGCCTCCCGGTTCAAGGAGCTGAGGGCCGACTTGACCCAGACCCTCCAGGCCGAGCCGACCGGTCAAGAGCTGGCCGAAGAGCTGCACTTGAGCCTTGAGGAGGTGGATGAGCTCCTGGGAAGGAGCGCCTGGCCCAGCTCCTTAAGCGACGATGCCCGGGAGCAGGAGCGGCTCAGTCTGGAGCTTTACAAGGATCAACTGCTCCCCCCGGAGGAGGCCGAACTCATCGGGAAGTTCTTCCGGGAGGAGGTGGACCGGATGCTCCGACACCTGACTCCTCGGGAACGGCAGGTGATCGAGCTTCGTTTCGGCTTGGGCGGTCAAGGGCCCCTCACTTTGGAGGAAGTGGGGAAGCGTCTCAACCTTTCCCGGGAGCGGGTCCGGCAGATCGAGGGGCGGGCCAAACAGAGGCTCAAGCTGTTGGCCAGGGTGAGGCATTTAAGGGACTATTTGAACTGACGAGCTGGATGTGACGGGGAAGCAGCAGAGAAAGGATGCGACTGTCCTCATCGTGGATGATGCAGCCAGGGACCGGGAACTTCTCCGGGAGCTCTTGGAAAAGGAGGGCTACTTGGTCCTGGAGGCTGAGAGCGGAGAAGAGGCCCTACGGCTGGCGATGGAGGCTTCCCCCGACCTCATCCTCTTAGACGTGATGATGCCCGGGCTGGATGGCTATGAGGTCTGCCGACGGCTCCGGGGGGAGCCTCGCACCCGTTTCATCCCTGTGGTGATGGTCACGGCCCATGGGGATTTCGAGCATCGGCTCCTCGGGATCGAGTCAGGGGCTGATGAATTCCTCTTGAAGCCGGTCAACCTCTTGGAGCTCACTGCCCGGGTGAGATCCCTTCTTAAGCTCAGGGCCTACCATGATGACCTGGAGGAGAGCCATCGAAGGCTAAAAGAGTCGGAGGAACTCCGGGAAAAACTGACCTCCCTCATCATCCACGACTTAAACAGTCCCTTAAGCGCCATCCTTTTTAACCTAAGCGCTGTCCTGGCCGATCCCGAGGGGAAGCTCGGTGATCGAGAGAAGACCTTACTCAAGAGGGCCCTGCGGAGTGGGGAACAGCTCGCCCAGATGGTCAGGAACCTCCTGGACATCAGCCGGATGGAAGAAGGAAAGCTCCTTTTGACCAAGGAGCCGCTCCAGGTTGCTGATCTGATCAGGGAGAGCCTGGCAGCGGGAAAGGAGCAGGCTAAGGGGCGGGGGATCCTCCTCGACACCCATCTCCCACCGGATCTCCCCTCGGTCCCAGGAGATCGAGAGTTGTTGGGCCGCGTGCTCTCCAACCTCCTCTGGAATGCCCTGGCTTACACCTCCCAGGGGGGCTCCATCCGCGTCACCGCCCGACCTGTCCGCCGTTCCATGATTGGTGTTCGACATCAAGACGTCGCAGACCCGCCCCCCGATGATGAATTTTTGGAGATCAGCGTACAGGATACAGGGGTGGGCATCCCGGAAGCCTATCGAGAGAAGATCTTTGAGAAGTTTGCCCAGATTGGCGTCCGCGTTGACCAGGGGCGTCGTGGCACGGGTCTAGGCCTCACTTTCTGCAAGCTGGCGGTGGAGGCCCACGGCGGAAGGATCTGGGTCGAGAGTCAAGAAGGGAGGGGAAGCACCTTTATCTTTACCCTTCCTTTGACGGATGTTGCTCGGGCATCGAGGGCCTCCTGATCAACAGGAGGAGCACGGTAGCCTCTTATCGCCCTTCGCGTCGATCCTGCCTTTTTTGTCCTGCCAGCTCAGCGTCTTAGGCCGCAGGTTCTAAAAGGAGAAAATCCCCCCTTCCCCCCTTTCCAAAGGGGGGGTAGGGGGATTTCTGTTGAGCCTTGGCGCCTTATGAAGGCCTCAATAGGGGACCGCTGTCTTATCTCAAATGTTGCAATCGGCCCTTTTCCCTGGTGACCTCTTAGAGGCTGTGGTATACTCATGCCTAAACGTTTTAAAAACCGAAGGTTTTTGAGGAGGGATGCGATGATGAAGATCATGGTGAAGCGGCCCACGCTCCAGGATCTGGACCTGCCCCTCGGGAAGCGGGTCCGGCTCCACCGGCTCCTCTACGAACACGGGCCTGGAAATGGGACCCTCCTTCTCCTCCCCTTGGATCAGGGGTTAGAGCATGGCCCCCGGGACTTCTTCGCCAACCCCGAGAGCGCTGATCCTGACTTTCAGATGCGCCTGGCCAAGGAGGGGGGGTATTCAGGTATCGTCCTCCAGGTCGGCTTGGCGTCCAAGTACTTGAAAGGCTATGAAGGGACCGCCCCTCTGGTCTTAAAGTTAAATGGGAAGACGGAGATCCCCGACGATTCAAGGGCCCTCTCGCCCCAGACAGCCTCCGTGGAGGATGCCTTGCGGCTGGGTGCTGATGCGGTGGGCTACACCCTCTACGTCGGCTCCCCCCGCCAGGACGAGGACTTCATTCAGCTTAGGCGGATCCGGGAGGACTGCGATCGCTACGGCATGCCTTTGATCATCTGGTCCTATCCCAGGGGGGAGGCCATCGCTCGAAAAGGGGGGAGGGATTCGCTCTACGCCATCGATTACGCCTCCCGTGTGGCGGCAGAGCTGGGGGCGGATGTGGTGAAGGTCAACGTGCCGAAGATTGATCCTGAGAAGGATAAGGAGACCCCCAAGCCCTATAACACCTTACAACCGACGCAGGAAGAATCGATCCAGAGGGTCATCCGCTCGGCCGGGAGGACCCTGGTCATCATCTCGGGCGGCGAGAAGGTCAGCGACCAAGAGCTCCTGGAAAAGGCCAGGCTCAGCATGGAGGCAGGGGCCACGGGCCTGATCTTCGGCCGGAACATCTGGCAGCGTCCCTATGCCGAGGCCCTCCGGATCACCCAGGAGATCAGGAAGCTCCTGTTGGAGTTTCCCGCCTCCTAGAATATCGATGATGAGAATGCTCCTTTGGGCGACCGTGGTTGCGGTGGGGCTTCATACCTTCGCCTTGGCCCTCGATGAGGATCATTTTGCAGGGAAGAGACAGGCCATGGTGGAGCGGCAGCTCAAGGCCCGAGGGATCGCCGACCCCGAGGTGCTTCGGGTCATGGGGAAGGTGCCCCGTCACCGGTTCGTCGATCCAAGCTATGCCCCCTTGGCCTATGCTGACCGGCCCCTCCCCATCGGAGAAGGCCAGACCATCTCCCAGCCTTACATCGTGGCCCTCATGACGGAGCTCCTGCGCCTGAAGCCCTCGGACAAGGTCCTGGAGGTGGGGACCGGCTCCGGCTACCAGGCGGCGATCCTGGCGGAGCTGGCCAGGGAGGTGTACACCGTGGAGATCTTCCCATCCTTGGGGAAGAAGGCGGTCCAGCGCCTGACGGCCTTAGGCTATGAAAGCGTCAAGGTCAAGATCGGGGATGGCTATTTCGGATGGAAAGAGCACGCCCCCTTTGATGCCATCGTGGTCACCGCCGCGGCCAACCACCTGCCGCCTCCTCTCCTGGATCAACTGAAGGAGGGGGGACGGATGGCCATCCCCGTGGGTGCTCCCTTTTACACCCAGAGCCTGATCCTTGCCGAGAAACGGAACGGGAAGGTCCTGACCAACCAGGTGGCCCAGGTCCTGTTCGTTCCCCTTTTGGGCGGCCATGGGGGTTCAGGGTCAAGGTTCTGATAGGGCTATCGGTTTGTGTGATGGAGGAAGCGTCCGATCACTGGAGGAGTTTCCGTGGCGAAGACAATCCTCTTGGTCATCCGGGATGAGCAGATCATCAAGGGCCTGAAAGTGCTCCTGGAATCCGAGGGGTATCTTGTCCGAACGGCGAAGAATGGCCGGGAGGCCGTTAAGAGCTTTGAGGGGGCGTTCCCGGACCTTGTACTCCTGGAGGTCACCCTCCCCCCAGAGCTCTCCTATGAAGAAGCCCGTCTCCTGAAGCAGGTGGCTCCCAGGACGCCCGTGATCCTCATGACGGAGGTCCCTTTAAGCGAGCCGGATCGGGCATTGGGCTTTCAAGTCGGGGTGGATGGCTTCATCCCCAAGCCTCAGGCCTTCCCCGAGCTCCTCTCGTACCTTGAGGAGAAGCTACGGACGGGAGAGACTGCCGAAGAGGAAACGGCGCTCCCTTCCCAGTCTTCCTCCGTCTCGATCTTCCTTGCCACCTGCCCCGAGTGCCGGGCAAAGTTTAAGGCCAAGGAAGGGAGGGCCCCGGAAAAGGCCTTCCGGCTCGAATGCCCGAGCTGCCAATATATCTTCCTCGCCTCCCCCGCACAGCTTGAGGCGGTCGAACCCTCCCACCCCATGGCCCCTTTCCAGCAGCCTTCCGGGGCCAAGGTCCTGGTGGTCGAGGACACAGACCTCTTCAGGAATTATGTCGTAGACATCCTCCGGGGAGCCGGCTACCAGGTCGTCACCGCTATCAATGGATCTGAGGCCTTAGGGCTCCTTCCCCAGGAGAGGCCGGATCTCGTCCTCACGGACCTGTTGCTCCCCGGCCTTCACGGCTTTGACCTTTGTAAGGAGATCAAGGCAAGGTTCGGGATCCCCGTGATCATGATGACAGGGGTCTACAAGAGCCTCCAGTACCAACTGGAAGGCCGTTGGCGGTACGGGGCGGACGAGTTCCTCGTCAAGCCCTTCAGCCCTGAGGAGATCCTGGGGAAGGTCAAGGGGGTGTTGGCCAAAAGAAGGGGGGAGGGATAACGGGGAAGCCATGGGCAGGGAGCAGGGCTCTTCATTGGGTGAGGCAGGCATGGAGATTGCATTAAAAAAGGGGAGGTTGTTCACCTGTTTCCAGGGTAAAGATGGTAGGAGAAGCTAGGATCTTGTTAGTCGATGAGAGCATCACCAGGCGAGCGGTGCTCACAGACTTTCTCGCCTCCAATGGTTATGACGTTTGCGAGGCTGGCGAGGTAGAAGAGGCCCTTCGCCTAGCCAAGAGTTTCGGGCCGGACCTCATCCTGTTGGATATCTCCTTTGCTCACCGAAACGGGGTGGAGGTCTTAAGGGCATTGAAGAAAGACGGTGGAAAGGGGGGGATCCCGATCATCGTGATCGTCGCTAGGGAGGGGGAAGTCGTCCAAGGCATCGAGGCGCTGGCGGACGATTGTGTGACCAGGCCTGTCCGAGGGCCTAAGCTTCTCACCAGGATCACGACCCAGCTTCGGGGCAGATACCTCCAGGAGGAGTTGGAGAAGGAGAAGCGGGACCTCTCGGCCATCCTGGAGATCACGAGGGCCATTTCCTCCACCCTTAAACCGGAGGAGATCTTGTCCATCATCGTCAGGAAGGCTGCAACCATCCTGGGGGCCCTCCGCTGTTCGCTGATCTTGGTCAGCCAGGACGGCAAGCATGGGTACGTCCTCGCCTCCCATGAGAGCCCGGATCTCCCCCGGGTCAAGATCCCCCTCCGCCGGTATCCCGAGGTCAGGGAGGCGATCCAGACTCGTCGGACGGTCATTGTGTGGGACGTTGCCGAGGATCCCTTGATGACCGGTGTAAGGGAGAGGCTTCTCGCCAAGGACGTCACCTCGATCCTGGTGTTGCCCATCGTCCTCGAGGATGATGTTGTCGGGACCCTCCTCCTCAGGATGGCCAGGTCCCAGAGAACTTTTACCGAGCGAGAGGTGAGGCTTTGCGAGATCATTGCAGAGCTGGCCGCCAACGCCCTTCAGAATGCCCGCCTGTTCCAGGATCTTGAGCTCGAGAATCTCCATCTCGAGAAGCTGGTGTTGATCGACGATCTCACCGATGCGTACAACCGCCGTTTCCTCTTCAAACGGCTTGAGGAGGAGTTCAAGAGAGCCCAGCGGTCCCGCCAGCCCCTCTCCTGCATCATGCTGGACATCGACCACTTCAAACAGGTGAACGACTTCTGCGGGCACGACCAGGGGGACCGGGTGTTGAAGGAACTTGCGGCGTTGATCATGGCGAGGATCCGGCGGACCGACCTCCTGGCCCGATACGGTGGGGAGGAATTTGTGATCCTCCTCCCCTCAACGGATGGAGAGGGGGTCTATGCGGAGGCCGAGCGGATCCGGCTGGCGGTGAAGGCCTACCCCTTCACCGGCTTGGGGCCATTCCTGCCGTTGACCGTGAGCCAGGGGGTTGCCACCTACCCTCATGAACGGGTGAAAAGCAGCCACGATCTTCTGGTGGAGGCCGACAACGCCCTCTACCTGGCGAAAGGTTCGGGCAGGGACACCGTTATGGCTGCCTGGCTGTCCTCCCCTTGAAGGAGAATTCTGACCGCGCGGGACTATCCCTTCCTGATCACCTTGGTGTAGACAGCCTCGATGTTGCCGCCGATCCGCTCCCGGTACTGGCCCCTCGGGTACTTTGACATGCCCTGTTCGTACTGAGGTGCCAACTGGTCTGGGACGTGCCTTTTGATCTCGTCGAGGGTGGCCCCGTCGGCCGCTGCCTTCTTGACGGCGACGATCAGATCCGCCAGAAAGCTACGGAGGAAGACCAGGCGGTCTCTCCCGGCCACCTGGCCGTGACCCATGATCATGGTGGTGAAGTCCAGTTTTTCGACTTCGTCAAGGGTCTTCACCCACTCCTCGGGGTAGCCATCATCCAGGAAGGGCATCCAGTCGATGATGCAATCCCCCGTGACCAGGATTTTTTCCTTCGGGAGATACACGAAGAGATCCCCCGAGGTGTGGGCGCGGCCCAGGAAGAGGAGCCGGATCTCCCGCCCTTGTTTGTACAGGGTCAAGGATCGCTCAAAAGTGAGGGTCGGGAGAGCGGGCTTTAATCCTTTCAGCTCCCCCAGATAGGCCATCGTTTGCTGGAGGGCCGATTCCAGGCGCGAGCGGACCTCCGCATTGGAGGCCTTCGCGAGATCCGCCTGAAGCTGAGCGATCTCCTCGGGGAGGGTCTTGAGCTGCCGTTCGATGGAACCAAGGCCGCCGTTCCCCGCGTTGGGATTGGTCATGTTCTCGCGGGTGGCCTGGGAGGCGATGATCTCGATGTCCGGGAACAGAGCAGAGTAGGCCTCGTTCCCCTGCCAGTGGTCCCAGTGGAAGTGGGTGTTGATCACTTGCCGGACCGGTTTCCTGGTGATTTCGGCGATCGACTTCACCAACGCCCGGGCGGCCGAGGGCTTGGAGTGGGTATCGACCACCACCACCCCGTCCTCGTTCATGATGACTGCGGCGTTGCAGTTAACCTTGTGCTGGGGAACGGCGATGGCGGCGTAGATCCCATCGGCGACCTGTTTCACCTCAAAGAGTTCCATACGCTCCTCCCTGGCAAAGACGGATGGAGAACGAAAGTGGTTGAGCATCCCGATCGCCCCGGCCGCCATTCCCAGCTTGGTGAGAAACTCCCGCCGGGTCCACAGATGTTGCATGGCGCCCTCCTTCTTTCCCTTCAATATCCCCTCCCCCTTGATGGGGGAGGGAAAGGGTGGGGGTGGCATTCCACCTACGAGAGATTGCTTCGCTTCGCTCGCAATGACAGCTTATTCCCTTTGCCTTTTGCCTTTTGCCCTTTGCCTTTTGCCTTTATCTCCTGGCGCTCCACGAAGGGATGGGGTAGATGAGCTTGGCGGTGGCGTACCTTTCTGGCCAGACAATCTCTTTCTTCCCGTGCTGCCATTGAATCAGGAACACGTCGTGGCCGATCGCTAACCCATCCTGATCGACCTTATACCGACCGTAGACCGTCACCATGTCTAAATTTGCCAAGGTGTCCCGGATCTTCTCCCGGTCTAACGAGCCTACCTTCGTGACCGCCGCCTCCAAGACCTGCCCAGCGGCATAGCCCCGGGCGGCAAGACCGCTAGGCAGCCGCCCAAATTCCTTCCTGAAGTCCTCGATGAACTCTTGCATCCCAGGGAAGCCAAGGCCGGGGTGCGGCTCCCACTCGGACCACCCAAGGACATACTCTGCATCTTTCCCCAAGTCAGCGCCGAACTCGTCCTGATGAGCCCCAAACCCCACGGCATACAGCTTCGGCATGAAGTTCACCTGCTTCAATTGGCGGGTGATCAGCTTCGTCTCTTCGAAGTAGCTTCCTGTGAGCAAGACATCCGGCTTCAAGACCTTGATCTCCCGCAGCAGCCACTGGAAGTCCTTCTTCCCTTTCCGATATTCCTCATGGAAGACAAGCTGGAACCCCATCTCCCGAGCACTCTCGATGACCCCACGGGCCACGGAGTGGGCAAAAACCGTGTTCTCATTGATGAGCGCGATCCGCCTCAGCCCATGCTGCTTCGCAATGGCCCAGGCCCCATCAAAGAAGTGAGTTGCAGGCGTGGCAAGTCCGAAGACGTACCGGTAGCCCTGGTTCCAGATCTCTTCTGAGGAGGCTAACGGAATCATCGGATACCGAAGTTTCTCGGTGACGGTGCTGGCAACGATGGCGATTGGGCTGTTCACGGGGCCAAGGACGAGATCCACTTTGTCCTGGAGGATCAACTGCTGATACCGGTACACGCTCGTCTGGGGATCGCTCTTGTCATCATAGATGAGTAACTCGATCGGCCGTCCCAGGAGCCCCCCTTTGGCATTGACGTGCTTCGCCCACAACAGATACCCCTGATGAACGTACTTCCCGTCATCAGCAAATCTCCCTGTCAGGGCCAGAGACCCCCCGATCCTGATCGGTCCCTTCGGCGCCTCTTCCGGTTTCTGCTTGCACCCGAACCCTATCACCAGCAGGATGCCCAGAACGATCCTCCACGGCACCATTCGAGTTGCTCCTCTCATCATCTCATATCTCGTAGAGGCAGGGCGTGCCCTGCCCGATTCAAGGGCGAGCAAGCAGTGCCCCTCCTCTGAATCCCTCGCCCTCTTGAGCGTGTCTCACCCTCGCTCTTGACATCCTCCCACCGATCGGCTACGATCGGACCGATGTGTGCGGAGGAGGAAGCTTCGATGCCCCATTTCATCCGAGCCATCTACGAAGACGGCGTCCTCAAACCCACTCGCCGGCTGAAGCTCAAAGAACGAGCCTGGTGCCTGATCTCGCTCTACCCTGAAGCTGAATGGAAAGAGGAGTTTAACACCCTCCTCCGTCGCATCCACACCCGCACCAAACGTTACCCCTTCGCCGAGATCGAACGTGACATCACTGCTGCCCGGGCCGAGGTCAGGGCAAATCGCCGTGAAGGTCGCCGTCCTCGTTGACACGAACGTGTGGGTGTCGGCCCTCCTCAATCCATCCGGCCCCCCGGCGCAACTGAAGAACGCCTGGGTAGATGGTCTCTTCGACGTGATCGTGTGCCTGCCAGTTCTCGAAGAGATCGCTGATGTGCTCCAACGCCCCCGCATCCAGCGCAAGTACAAGATCCACAAGCATGAGATCGTTCAATATCTTCGGCTGATTACCGGCCGGGCGATCCTTGTCCCCGTCACCGGGACCGTGACCGGATGTCGAGATCCTGACGATAACCTCCTCCTGGAAGCGGCGATCACCGGGGGCGCCAAATACCTTGTGACCAGGGATGATGACCTGAAGCGAGATCTCGATTTGATCCTCCAGATGCGGCAGCACGGCGTCAGAGTGGTCAGCGTCTCGCAGTTCCTGAAGACACTCCGCCCCCGCTCTCGACGACGGCTCCCTTCCCACCAGGGAGGATCCTAGTCGTCGGGCCTCTTACCTGCCTTTCCTGGCGTTCCACGGAGGGATGGGGTACACCAGCTTGGCGGTGGCGTACCTTTCCGGCCAGACGATCTCTCGCTTCCCCTGCTGCCATTGGATCAAGAAGACATCATGGCCGATCGCTAACCCATCCTGATCAACCTTGTAGCGGCCGAAGACCGTCACCATATCTAAACCGGCCAAGGCGTCCCGGATCTTCTCCCGGTCCAAGGATCCCACCTTCGTGACTGCTGCCTCCAAAACCTGCCCAGCCGCATACCCCGCGGCTGCATCTAGGATAGGTAGCCGCCCAAACTCCTTCTTGAAGGCTTCGATGAACTCTTGCATCCCAGGGAGGCCAAGGCCGGGGTGCGGTTCCCACGCGGAGAACCCAAGGACATACTCGGCATCTTTCCCCAGAGCGGTACCGAACTCGTCCAACTGAGGCCCGTTTGCCCCGGCATACAACTTGGGCATGAAGTTGAGCTGCTTCAGTTGGCGCGTGATCA
>JACQHM010000292.1 GCA_016199025.1 Candidatus Methylomirabilota bacterium
ACTCACCGGCGGGGAGCAGCAGCGGGTGGCGATTGCCAGGGCCTTGATGAACGATCCCTTAATCCTCTTGGCCGACGAGCCGACGGGGAATCTGGACGCCGAGTTCGCCACCGACGTGATACGGTTCCTCCGGGAGATCAACGCGCGCGGGACCACCGTCATCGTCGCCACCCACGACCTCCGGATCGTGGAGGAGATGGGGAAACGGGTCATCTTCTTAAAGAAGGGCCGGATCGTGGAGGAACGGGCATAAAAGAGGGCCATGGGGGATCGGGCGAGGTACATGCTGCGAGAAGCCCTCGTGAACCTCCGGCGGAGCGGGTGGGTGGGCCTTGCCTCCATCAGCACCATTACCATCTCGTTCCTGATCATTGGGATCTTCCTCCTCTTGACCATCCGTCTGAACGCGATCGTGGCCGAGTGGAAGGAAGGGTTCCAGGTGATGGTTTTCTTGGAGGATGGGATCACCCGGGAGCAGCTCAACCTGCTTCGAAAAAGACTGGAGCGGGAGAGCGCCGTCAAGGCCCTGACCTACACCTCAAAGGAGGAGGCGCTGGCCAGGTTTCGGCAGGAGTTCAGAGGGAACGAGGGCTTCTTGGAAGGATTGGGGAACCCTCTCCCCGCTTCCTTCCAGTTGAAGATCAAGGAGGGATACCAGACTCCGGAGACTCTTCAGCAACTCGCCACGTTCTTAGGCCGGCTGGAGGGGGTGGAGGACGTCATCTACGGCCAGGAGTGGGCAGAGCGCCTCTCGATGGTCGTGAAGGTGTTAAAGGTCTTAGGGATTGGCATTGGAGGGGTGCTGGCCGTTGGTGCCCTCTTGATCGTCTCCAACACGATCCGCCTAGGCGTTTACGCCAGGACGGAGGAGATCGAGATCATGCGGCTGGTCGGGGCGAGCCGCGCCTACATCGGGACCCCGTTCCTCCTGGAGGGCTTCTTCCAAGGGCTGCTGGGCGCCACCTTGGCGCTCCTTTTCCTCTTCGCGGCCCATCAACTGGCCCTGCGGCAGTTGAACCTCTCGCCGGCAGAGCTTTACGGGGTGGGGATGACATGGGCCCTCCCTCCATGGATGAGCGTTGGCATGGTCGGTGCCGGGGCCCTGATCGGAGCCTTCGGGAGCCTCTTGGCGGTCATAAGGTTTCTGAAGCTGTAAGGGGTGTGAACTGTGTGGTCAGGGGTGAACTATTGCCTCTCTTATGCACCGCACAGGAAGCGGCGTCACAGGCAGGCGGCCTTCGGCCTGGGATGCCTCATCTTGTCCGGCGTGTGGCTGTTCCTCCCGACCACCGCCTGGGACCGTGGGGAAAGCCCCCTCCAGGAGAAACAGGAGAAGCTGAAGGAGCTGAAAAACCGGATCATCAAGGAGCGAGAGAGGACCAAGGAGGTTGCGGAGAAAGAGCACTCCATCGCCCATCAGTTGGCCCACATCGATGAGGGACTCAAGCGTGAAACGGCGGAGCTTCGAGAACTGGAGGCGAAGCTCACGAGGAGCGGTGAACGGATCAGACGCTTGAGCCGGGAGATCGTGGTGGTCGAGGGGAAGCTCCAGGGGGCCAGGACTCTTCTCGCCAAGCGCCTCCGGGCCCTCTACAAGCAGGGCCGCCTGGGAGGCCTCCGTTTCCTCTTGGCCTCCGATGGTCTCACAGGGACCACCACGCGTTTGAAGTATCTCATGGCCGTTGCTTCCCAGGATAAGCAGCTCATCTCGGGTTACACCGCCACCGTCTCGGAGCTCCATAAGAAACGGGAGGAGTTAGAACGGTCCAAGGCAGAGATCACCCGAAACCAAACCTTGGCCGGGGAGAAACGCCAGGAGATCCTGGAGGAGCAGCGGGTCCGCCGCCTCCTCCTGGCCAGGGTGAGGCAGGAGAAGGCCGGTCACATGGCTACCCTCAAGGAGCTGGAGGAGGCCTCCCAAGAGCTCCAAGCCTTGATCGCCCGCTTGAAGACCGAAGAGACAGCCGCCAGGCGGAGGGTGTTACAGGGAGAGGGTCAGACCTTGGACGGGAGCGTCTTCGCCGCTCTTCGTGGGAAGCTTCCCTGGCCGACGGAGGGAGCCCTGACCTCGACCTTCGGCCGGAAGGAACATCCCCGTTTTAGGACCGTGACCTTCAACAAGGGGATCGGGATCCAGGCCCCTGAAGGGCGGGGGATTGTGGCTGTCCACGATGCCACGGTGCTCTATGCCGATTGGTTCAAAGGCTATGGCCGCCTCTTGATCTTGGACCACGGCGGCGGGTATTTCACCCTCTACGCCCACGCCTCGGAGCTCCTGGTCAAGACGGGGGACCGGGTCTCCAGGGGGCAGGTCATCGCCCGAGTGGGGGATTCGGGCTCCCTGGAGGGACCCCAGCTCTATTTTGAGCTTCGCTACAAAGGGAAGCCACAGGACCCCCTGGCCTGGCTCCTTCCGCGGTAAAGGATGTCAGATGCTGGATGAGGGAGGATCGCCTTTTTCCAACAGGGTACCTGACATCCGATGGTGGACTTTTGTGGGGAATCGGCTATAATATGGCAGGTGCGTAAGCGATAACACTGACAAAATCCCCTGAGGAGGTTCTCGCGATGGCTCCCAAGGCAGGAAAAGGGCGGATGAAGATCGGGTTGATGACCTTACTGCTGCTTCTCCTGATCATCCCCGGCGGCGTCTATCACGGCGTGACCGCCGTCGATGATACCTATGAACGGCTGAAGGTCTTCACCGAGGTCCTCTCGTTAGTCCAGTCTAACTACGTCGATAACGTTGATCCGAAGGAATTGGTCTACGGCGGGATCCGGGGGATGCTGGAGTCCCTCGACCCCCACAGCTCCTTCATGCCCCCCGAGGTCTTCAAGGAGATGCAGGTGGAGACCCAGGGGAGCTTCGGGGGGCTGGGGATAGAGATCACTATTCGTGACGGCATCCTCACGGTGGTTTCGCCCATCGAAGAGACGCCGGCGTATCGGGCCGGTTTAAAGCCCGGGGACAGGATAGTGAAAGTGGATGGTGAAGATACATCTGACATGACGTTGTTCGACGCTGTGAAACGCCTCCGGGGCCCGCAGGGGACATCGGTGACCGTTACGATTGCGCGCGAGGGGGTTAAGGAAC
>JACQHM010000293.1 GCA_016199025.1 Candidatus Methylomirabilota bacterium
GGGATGGGCGATGCCTCTGACATCCGGGTCTTCGACATGGATATCGGCAAGGTGGGCGGGCTCATCTGCTACGAGCACCACATGACCCTCCTCCGGGCGGCGATGGCGATCAAGGGGGAGGAGATCCACTGCGCCGTCTGGCCCGGCTGGTGGACGGTGGAGCGGCACCTGGGCGCCAAGCGGGCTGAGGCGGGCGCCCGGGCCTGCGACATCGAGCCGGCCATCCGCGAGTACGCCATCGAGAACCAGACCTTCGTGATCAGCTCGAGCTGGTACCTGCCCCCTGAAGAAATCCCGCCCGACCTGGCGCGCGAGATGCAGTACAACCTGGCCATTGGGGGGAGCTGTCTCGTGAACCCTGCGGGCCTCTTCGTCCGCGAGCCGGTCTTCCAACAGGAGACAATCGTCTGGGCTGATATCGACCTGGAGGAGCGGCAACTGGCCAAGGCTTACTTCGATGCCCTGGGGCACTACGCCAGGTTCGACCTCCTGAGCTTAAACATCCGGGAGGAGGCATGGACGCCGACCGGGCCAAAGCCCATGGGCCGGTCCGAGGCGCAGGCCGACCTGGGCCGCCGCTTGGCCGAGCTTCTGGATCGATACGCGGTGGACCTCCAAACCCTCGAGGAGCGGCTGGAGTCCCTGCTTGCCAAGGGAAAGCTGCATCAGTGAAGAAGGGACATGATGAGCCTTTCCAGAGGGCTTGGGATGGCGCTCGTTGTTCTCCTCCTTGGTGTGGGCCTCGTTCAGGCCGCCATACTTCAGGTGAACATCGAGCCAAAGGAGGTCAGGCAGGGGGATCTCATGTTGCTTCAGGTGGAGGGGGTCGAAGGGGTCTCTCTCATCGACGGTCGCTTCGGGGAGCGGCCGTTGCAGTTCTTTCCGCTACCGGGCGGTGGCTTTGGCGCCCTCGTCGGGATCGATTTTGAAGAGCCACCGGGATCCCGCTCCTTTGCCATCGAGGTGGTCGATCCTTTCGGCAGGAGGGCTGAAGTGCGGGGCGAGGTGGAGGTGAAGGGGCTCGAGTTCCCCATCCAGCGTTTGACGGTCCCGAAGGCCATGGCCGAGCCAGACCAGGAAACGCTCAGACGGATCGAGCGGGAGATCGAGACGCTTAAGGCCCTGTGGGCCATGACGACCCCAGGGAGGCATTGGCAGGAGCCCTTCCTCTTTCCGGTGGACGGTGGAGCGGAGCCCTTGGGCTTCGGCGTCAGGAGGATCATCAACGGTGAAGAGCGGAGCCGGCATTCGGGCGTGGACATCGCCGCACCCTCAGGGACGCAGGTATTCGCGTCCAACGCCGGGAGGGTCGCCCTGGTCGGTGAGTATTTCTTCCCAGGCCGGTTCGTCATCTTGGACCATGGTCTCGGCCTCTATACGATGTACTTCCACCTCCAGGCGATCATGGTCGAAGAAGGTCAGCTTGTTCACAAGGGGCAGCCGATCGGCACGGTCGGGGCCACGGGGCGGGCCACCGGCCCCCACCTCCACTTCGCCGCCCGTTTCAACGGATCGAGGGTCGATCCGATCTCCCTCCTTAAGCTCTCGCCAAGCCGGGAGCCCCCCGCTTCTCCGGCTCCTTGACACCGTTGAGAAGCCGCCTTAGAATCGCTAAAGGAGGTGAGGGAGCATGGGTACAGAAGAAGAGCTTCGGAGGTGGCCCACGGACGGATCGGAAGAAGAGATGGATGAGGAGGACGAGGAGTGGGAAGAGGAAGAGGACGACGAGGAGGCCCAAGAAGAGGATTGGGAAGAGGAGGAGGACGAAACCTTCGACGATGAACTGTCCACCGGGCCTGAAACCCTTGGGCCAACCGAGGCTCCCCTCCCGCGAGAGGGTTTCAAGGCGGGCTTCATTGCCTTGATCGGTCGGCCGAACGTGGGCAAGTCCACCTTGATGAACCGCCTCCTCGGCCGGAAGCTCTCCATTATCTCGCCCAAGCCTCAGACCACCAGGCACCGGATCTTAGGCGTCAAGACCCTGCCCCAGGCCCAGCTCCTCTTCCTGGACACCCCCGGGATCCACCGGGCCCAGGTCCTCTTGAACCGGGAGATGGTCAAGGCAGCCCTGAAGGCCGCCGGGGAAGCCGACCTCATCCTCTGGATGGTGGACGCTGAGGATCCCTTCACCGACGATGATCAGCTCATCCTGGAGGCCCTCCAGAAGGCCAGGGTCCCGCTCCTTCTGGCCATCAACAAGGTGGACCTGGTGAAGAAGGAAACGCTCCTCCCGCTGATCGAGCGTTTCCGCCAGAGGCTCCCCTTCAAGGAGATCGTCCCGATCTCCGCCACCGAGGGGGACAATGTGGAGCGGCTGGAGGAGCTCCTGATCACCTACCTGCCCGAGGGCCATCCCTTCTACCCTGAGGATCAGCTCACGGACCGGTCGGAGCGCTTTTTCATCGCCGAGCTGATCCGGGAGAAGGTCCATCACTTCTGCCATCAGGAGATCCCGTATGCCGTGGCCGTCGAGGTGGAGTCCTTCAAGGAGCGGAAGGAGAGGCCGCTTGTCGAGATCCAGGCGACGATCTACGTCGAGAAGGACTCCCAGAAGGGGATCGTCATCGGGGCCGGGGGCCGGATGCTGAAGAAGATCGGCGAGATCGCCCGCCAGGAGATCGAGGCCTTCCTGGGCACTCAGGTCTTTTTACACCTCTGGGTGAAGGTGAGGCCGGCCTGGCGCAAGGACGAACATGCCCTGAAGGAGTTCGGCTACTTCCAACGATAACGTTTGACGTTCCTCGTGCGATGCCGTTACACACCACCGAGGCCGTTGTGATCGGGTCAAAGGACCTGGGGGAGGCGGATCGGATCGTCAGCTTCTACACCCGGGATCGGGGGAAGGTCCGGGCGGTGGCCGAAGGGGCCAGGAGGATCAGGAGCCGGTTCGTGGGGAGCCTCGAACTCTTCGCCTTCGGGAAGCTGGTTTACTTCGAGCGGCCCAACAAGAGCCTCCACAAGGTCAACGAGTTCGGCCTCCTGGAACCCTTCCGAGCCCTCCGCGAGGCCCTGGAGCTGTTCGTCCAGAGCGCGTATGTGGTGGAGCTTGTGGACCTGGCGGTGGAGGAGGGGGAAGCCAACGAGGAGTTGTTCTCCCTTCTGCTTCAAGCCTTACGGCTCCTCGCCCAGGGGGTAGACCCTGCTCTCCTTCAGCGGGCCTTCGAGATCAGGCTCTTGAAGCTCCTGGGGTATCTCCCGGAGCTTCGGTCCTGTGTCCTGTGCCGGACCCCCCTGTCCGGCGCCGAGCCCTTGATGTTAAGCCCCAGCCAGGGGGGGCTTCTCTGCCAAGATTGTCGGCAGGAGGGAGGGGATGGTCTCTTGATCTCGCCGCCTTCCCTCGCCTTCCTCAAAGGAGTCCTGAGGATGGAGTTTGCCACCTTGGCCAGGATCGGGCTCTCCCCGGAGGCCAAGGCCGAGCTGGTGCAGGTTCTCCGGGCATGGCTCTTCTATTTTTTGGGGAGGGGCCTCCGATCAGCCGATTTCTTAAGTCGCCTCCTCCTCCCCCTTGAAGGGGGGGGGAAAGGGTAAGGGTGGCGTTCTCCTCTAGGAGAATTGAGGGGTTGGCCGTGCAGAGAAAATCAGAAGGGGAGAGGGCCGATTTTCTGGTGGGGCTCGTCCTTGCCGGCGTGGTCGGGTTCAATCTGACTCTTGCTTACGCCAATCTAGCCCATGGTCGTTTGGGATGGGGGCTGGTGCTCTTCGTCTTCGGCGTCCTGATCCCGGGGGCGATCCTGTTTCTCAACGTCGTGGACGCGTTTAAGAAAGGGGATCTCTCCTCTCGGTGGCGGGATCTGGTGGCCGCCGGGATCGGGGCCCTGAATTGTCTCGCCATTCTAGCTCACTGGTCCGATGGTCTCAGGGATCTCTCCTGGGTGACGATCTTCATCATCCTGAACGTCCTGGCGTTCATCCTGATGTCCCGAACGGCGTGACTTCCAGATCCACCGGGGCGCCATCAGTTCTTCTCCCCTACACCCTCCCCCCTACCGCCTGTCCCCCCAACCTGGGCCGTGGCCTTTACTTCAATGGGCCTCCGGATCGTGAACTCCCATTGCCACTGCTGTTTTTTCTTCGGGGAGGAGACGACTAGCCCCTGGGCTTGGGCCCATCCTTGGACCTCCTTGACCGTCTCCTCTTGGGAGACGATGAGGGTGATCTCCTCGCCGGGCTCCAGGTCCTTCAGGATCTTCTTAGCCAGCAGGCGTTGGTTGGCGTTTGTCTCGCCACTTAATTGGAAAATGCGTGGGATCTGCATGGTCAGACCTCCCCTGTCTTACTCCTCGGCTTCCTCGGCGAAGGGCCGTTTGAAGATCAGGAGGGCGCCCACGGTCCCATAGGCGACCCCTTCCCGATTGGGGGCGATCAAGGGGACGGCGGCGACCATCTCCCATCCCTCCTGGCCCACCTCGTTCAGCCAATCGAGGCTGCTCACCAATCCGTCATTCGTCTCCTGAAACATCACCATTCGGTCCTGATATTCCCAGCGCATCACAGCACCTCGTTGAAGGAAAGGGCCTTGGCGATGGCCTCCCTGATCTCCTGGAAGCGGCCTTCACGAGCTTCGGGAGCAGCCCCTTCCATCTCCCACACAAGCGCGGTCACCTGGCGGTTGAGCTCCCGCAGGCGTTCCCCCTGAGAGGGGGAAGCAAATTGGAGGATCAGACGGTCCTGAAGGGCCCGGTAGCGGGGGTCATCCAGGAGGCGGAGCTGAACGCCCACATCAAAGAGCGCCTTGGAGGAAGGGCTTAAAAAGGTCCGACTGATGTGTCTGGCCGCCTGGACCAGGTCCATCCGGTCGCAGTCAGCGAGAAGTCGTTGGAGCTTTTCCTCTTCGGGCAGGAGGGCCCACACCTCAGGGGAGATGCTCGATCCGGTCACCATCCGCCCGAAGAGGGCCCTGGCCGTGTAGTCCAGGATGGTCCGATCCCCCATCGTGAAGGCGAGGCGTCGGAGCAGCGATTTCAACTCCTCCTCGGGAAGGTCGTAGAAAGAAGGATACCGGTCTTTGAGGGGAAGAAGCCCCTCCCGGAACTCCTCCAGGCTCATGAAGTCAGCCAGGACCTTGAGCGACATCCGAAGTTCTTCTAGGGACATGTCTTCCAGAAACAGGGGAGGCGGTTCCTCCGGGAGGATCGGGCCTTTCCGGGGAATCCGTTCCATCCGCCCCTCGGAGAGGGCATCTAAAGTGGGAAGCCCTATGGCCTCGGTGATCTTCCCCCGGAGGGCATCCAACGTCTTCTGCCGTTCCTCGTAGGATCCCCGCTGGAACGTCTCGAGCTGATCCAGGGCGATTCTCTTCAATTCCTGGAGGGTGTCATCGGGAAGGACGGCCAGGGCCTCCTGGACCTCAAAGTACGCCGGGTACTCGATGGTGGCTAAAGGGAGGGAAGGGTCGAGGAAAAGATCAGGGGTCCGGCAAAAGAGGAGCCTCGCCAGCTCTCTCGCTACCTGAGAGGAGGTGAGGGCGTCAGGGTTCTTAGCCAGGAGGCCCCACTTCTCGGCCGAAGACATCCCCTGGAGCTCCTCGTCGGTGAAGCCCCGCAGGCCCTCTCCTACCATCGAGGATTTGGCGTCCAGATCCTGGAGGGCGAGGCGGGTGTACTGGGGGATGAACGCAGCGACCACGGCACGCATGGCTTCCAAGGGGAGGTATTCACTGTAGCCCTTCAGGAGGAGGGCCTTTGAAGCCTCATCCAGGCCATCGGCGAAGATCCGGACCGTCCACCGCAGCTCCTCCTCCCCCATGGAGGGGAGTTGGGCGAGAAGCTGGGCCTCTCTGGCGAGGAGGTACCGCCTCATCTCTTGGTCACGGGTGTGATCCACCCTCAAAAGCTCTCGTCCTCCCCCAGCCACTCGGCGATGTGGGCAGAGACTTCCCGCACATAGCGGAAGTGCCGGTCGAACTCGTAGGCCACGATGCGCCGCTCCTCGCTGTCGAAGTAGCGGATGGCGTACAGGTCTTCATCGGCGAGGACGCAGGCATCGATGGGTCTGATGTCTTCGAAGTGTAACCCGAGGACCTCTAACAGCTCCAGAAGTGTGTAGGATCGGCCCTCGATGAGGAGGATGGTTGCCCCGTCCCCTAGTTTGCCGTATCGTGCCTCGATATAGTCCCGGCCGCTTCCACCCATAAGACCCGCCCCTTTTGTTGTGGATATTGGTCTTCACGCTCTAGGCGTTTCATACTGGACTTGGCGTGAAGCCCCTTGGCCTTCGCACAGGTGCATCATTCGGCCTGCGCCAGCTCAGCCTCTGCCCGGTTCAGCCAGAAGGTCATCTCCATAGCGCGGAATAGCTCGATCGCAGACAACAGTTCCGATCGTGCCTGCTCTGGCTTCCCAATCTGGCGAGACAGCGTGCCAAGACCGAGGTGGCAATGGGCCACAAGTGGGCACATCCCCAGCTCTTCGGCCAAAGCCATGGCCTGACGGTAGGAAGTTTCGGCCTTCTCGAACTCAAGGGGATCGCCATGTGAGTGGATCTCGCCAAGGAGCCGGAGAGCCCACGCCTCCCATCCCCGTTCCTTCCCCTCTCGTGAACGAGCAAGCGCGCGTCGGGCGAGTTCTCCCGCATCATCGATTCGCCCCGCGAGTAGATAGACCTCGCTCAGCCAGGCGATCCAGAGTGAATAACAATTTCATGGAGGCGGCCTGGAGGATGGGGGAGGGCACATCCTTGCCGATGACAGCGGCTGTCTGGAGAAGATGCTTCTCCTCAGGCGGGAGCCGGTCGATCCGGGCGGCCAGGACCGCCTGGACCGTGGCCGGCA
>JACQHM010000284.1 GCA_016199025.1 Candidatus Methylomirabilota bacterium
CTTTCGTAACCTCTCCCCAGTGGGGAGAGGGTCAGGGTGAGGGGAAGAGTGCCTTGGCCTCTTGCAAGCAAGCCTTTAGACAGCTCCGCACCCTGGCTCCCTGCCTGCCGGCAGGCAGGTCTCCTCACAGAGGAGAGGGAATCCTCCCGCGCCCTGCAAGGGAGGGGGAAGGGGTGAGAGGGTGGCGATGCATGCTAGGAAGGATGGTGGGTGATCTCGAGGAGGTTCCCGTCGGGGTCGTAGCAGAAGAGGGTGCGGGAGCCGTCATGCCTCATGATGGGTTCACCCCGGATCCGGACCCCTTCCTCCTTGAGGGTCTTCATGGTCTCCTCCAGGTCTTCAACCTCCAGGGCGATATGCCGGCGGGATGGCGTGATGGTCTCGCCCAAGACCATGAGGTGGAGCTCCTGGCCGGCTCCCAGGGCATACCACGCGCCGGGGAAGCCAAGATCCGGGCGCGGAAGCGTCGGGAGCCCTAAGACCTTGCCGTAGAACTCCATCGCCTTGTCGAGATCCACCGTGATGATCCCTACATGGTGAAGCCCTTTCACTTTGACCATGGAATTCTCCTTCTCGCATCCCCACCCCGTCCCTCCCCCTTGTCGGAAATCCCCCCTTTCCCCCCCTTTTGGAAAGGGGGGTTGGGGGGATTTAAAGGGACAGGTGGGGGTGGTGGACCACTCACCGGACCGCCCGCAAGAAATCGAAATCGACGCCTTCGTGGGCCTGGAGCACATGATCCAGGAAGATCTTCACATACCCCCGGGTGGCGTGCGGTGCCGGGGGCTGCCACTCCGACCGGCGCCGATTGAGCTCCTCGTCCGGGACATGAAGGGTGAGACGCCGGCCGGGGACGTCCAGCTCGATGATGTCCCCATCCCTGACAAGGGCCAAGGGACCACCGACGGCCGCTTCCGGCGAGACGTGAAGGACCACCGTCCCGTAGGCCGTCCCGCTCATCCTGGCATCGGAGATCCTAACCATGTCCCGGACGCCCCGCTGCAAGAGCTTCCTGGGGATCGGGAGGTGCCCCCATTCTGGCATCCCCGGTGCCCCTTTGGGGCCGGCGTTCTGGAGGACCAGCACACAATTTTCGTCCACATCCAGGTTGGGATCATCCACCCGGGCCATCATGTCGGCCTCGTTCTTGAACACCACGGCCCGCCCCCGGTGGCGAAGGAGATCCTGGGAAGCCGCCGTCTGCTTGAGAACCGTCCCATTGGGGGCCAGGTTCCCGTAAAGGATCACGGTCCCTCCTTCAGGGCCTAACGGCTCGCTCAAGGGGACGATCAGGTCCCGGTTATAGACCCTGGCGTTGGCGATGTTCTCGCCGATGGTCTTTCCGGTCACCGTGAGGGCATCCAGGTGGAGGAGGGGCGACAGCTCCTTCATCACCGCCGGGATTCCTCCGGCGTAGAAGAGGTCCTCCATCAGATATTTGCCTGAAGGCTTGATGTTGGCGATCCAGGGCGTCGTGCGGGAGAGCTGATCGAACAGGGAAAGGGGAAGATCGATCCCCACCCGTCCGGCAATGGCGACCAGATGGATGATCGCATTGGTCGAGCCGCCGATGGCCATGTTGACCCGGATGGCGTTCTCGAAGGCCTTCCGGGTAAGGATGTCGGAGGGCCTGATATTCTCCTTGACAAACTCGACGATGCGTCGGCCGGTGGCCTCGGCCAGTTGATACCGACGGGCATCGGGGGCAGGGATGGCCGCGCAACCGGGGAGGGTCATCCCTAAGGCCTCGACCAGGCTGGCCATCGTCGAGGCGGTCCCCATCACCATGCAGTGGCCGGCGCTTCGGGAGACGCAGCTCTCGATCTCGGCGAACTCCTCGTCGGTGATGGTCCCGGCTTTGAGTTCATCGTAGAAGCGCCGGCAGTCGGTGCAGGATCCCAGCTCCTGACCTCTCCAGTTTCCCTTCAACATCGGCCCGCCGGTCACCATCATGGCCGGGATGTCGGCCGAGGCCGCCCCCATGAGCATGGCCGGCGTCGTTTTGTCACACCCGGAGAGGAGCACCACCCCATCCATCGGGTTCGCCCGGATGTTCTCCTCCACCTCCATGGCCATCAGGTTCCGGTAGAGCATGGTCGTCGGCTTCATAAACGGCTCCCCCAGGGACATGGTGGGGAACTCCAGGGGGAAGCCTCCCGCCATCCAGACCCCCCGCTTCACGGCGTCGGCGACCTGGCGGAAATGGGCGTTACAGTTATTCAATTCGCTCCAACTGTTGGCGATGCCGATCACCGGCTTGGTAAAGACCTCATCGCTGAACCCCTCTGCCTTCATCCAGCCCCGATGCAAGAAGCCCCATAATCCTCCAATCTGAAACCACTCCTCGCTCCTGTATTTCCTTTCTGTGCTCATCAGTGATCCCTCCTCCCGTGGGTGTCTTCGAACCTTTGCCTCTCTCTGTATCTTACCCTATGATCTCTTCAAGGGCTTGCCCTTTCCATGCGATCGTGGATGCTGCATCTCCCCATCATTCGCTTAAAGCTAGCCCCTGCCCACCCTTCCTGTCAAAGGCTAATCCCTAGGCTACGTGGCTTGGCGGTCCGACCCCACCATGGACTGGTGGTCTGACTCACCGTTTCACTTTCACCAGACGCCGACAATCGGTCACCAGAAACTTCGAATCCTGCCAGACGATCTTCTCCGGCGGGATCATCAGGGCGGCGAACCTCTCACGGCCGGCGATCTTTGCCTTGAGAGAGGCATTGTAAGGCTCATCGTAAATGGGTTGGGTCTGTAAAGAGTCTGAAGTGAAACGGGACCGGTTCACGACCAGGTAATCGACCCCATACTTCCGACAGAAACGGGCGATATCCGTCAGAGAATCCGTATAGTACGCCTCCAGGGTATCTAAGGTGCGCCTTCGAATCTCCCCGTAATACTCGACATGATACGGCAGAGACAGCTCTCTGTTGACCAGTACCCTGCGTTTGCTGAAGATGGGGATCCAGTCCATGTCCTCTGGATGGCCGGCGATGAGGGCATCCTTATGCAGGGTCGCAAGAAAGCTGGTCAGGGAACCGTCAGGAAAGTGTTCGAGCTTCGCCCGGCTCATGCTCACGCCGACAATGAAGAAGAAAAGGACGAGGGTCACCCCCACGACCTCCGCCACAGCGACGGGCCTGGATCGAAGGCGATCGTAAGGGATAAGCCTGGCGATCTTTTGGAGAGCCGGTCTGAGATGGATGGAAGCGAAGATCATGAGGCATAGGGAGATCGGCACCTCAGAGAACCTTGACGGCAAGTGGAGCCTGAAGAGCACAAGGTAGGCGAGGAGGAACAAAGAGAGGGACGAAAGCATGAGATGCCAAACCTCTTTTGGCGTTTTGAAGGCCTCCGACCGTAACACCAAGCCGATGAGCACGGCGGTGAAGAAGAGGACGTTCACCGGGCCGTGGAGGCCGAGCCCCGCATCCTCCCCTTGAAGGTACTGGACGATCGGCGACTCGTGGAAGAACTCGACCCTCCCATTCCTGTAGAATTCTGGCATGTGGGCAGCCTCGGTGGGGGCAACCAAGCGTCCTGCCGCCTCGTCTTTGAAAACGATATACGCGGAAATCAATACAACCGAAGTGAGGACAGAGCCGATGAGGAAAGGGGCGAGACCATTTTGCCGGAAGTTCACCCTGAGTTGGGGAAGGTCGAGGAACGAAAAGGCCCAGGTCCCCGCACATACCGGAGCGATGGGAGGATAGAACAGGGCCCCGGCCACCATTAAAGCTGAGGCAGCAAGATACCGCTTCTGCACGAGACTGTAGAGAAAGAGGATCAGGATGGGATAGGAGAAGGAACGCGCCAGACCTCCGGAGAAACGATCCCTGTCCCAAATCACGGTGAGGAAGACCGCGACAAGGATCAGGCCGGAGAGCAGGTCCTTGAGCCGACGGCCGAGTAAAAACAGGAAGACCGCGCACAAGGGGATAAGGAGCAGGGGCAAGATCTTCGAAAAGACCAGCGGTTCCACGAAAAAGCTCATGAGGTAATAGAGACCTACCACCCCGTAGGTGGCAAACTTAGGGCTGGAGAAGAAATCCGTGAGGGGATCTCCTCTGAAGAGGTCTGGATCTTGAAAACGGGCCATCCAGTAGATATGCTGTCGGACATCATCGTTGATCACGTACGGATCAAAAAGGGCTGACCTCTCCATCACAAACGTCACGGCCATCGCCACCATGAAGGATGAGAGGACGAGAAGCGTGACCAGTCTCGGTTGCTCCAATCGCTGAATGCCATCCATCCCAGGCCCTATTTGATCACCAAGCCCGCGTATCCGACCACAGACCGATAGTCCTTCGTCGTGTCCCCTGAGGTCATATACCTGACCAGCTCCGCCTGGGTGGCCCCCAGCTCCCTCACGGTGACGAGGGCGGCTGTCGTCGGATGAAAGCCACACATGGAGATCCGCTCACGCCGGACCGTCTGGTAGAGGCGGTCGGGGTCTAACGCCAAGATGGCCTCGACCGCCATCATGTCTTTCTCCTTCGCTGTCTCATGGGGGGTGTAATGGCTCATGTCGGTGGACGCGACCACCACAACGGACTTGCCAGATTCCTTGATGGCCGCAGCCACCGCCCTCCCCACGTCCTGACACACCGCGGACTCGTGGCTGAAGAGACAGATAGGGACGAACTGGAAGGGATGGCCAAAGTATTGAAGGAAGGGGAGTTGAACCTCGATGGAGTGTTCCTTGAGGTGGCCCAGGTGATCCTCCTCCAATGTTTGGGAATGGCCCATGATGGCCTGGGCGAGATCCTCGTCGATCTTCACCTCCCCCAAGGGGGTCTCCCAGCTCCCGTAGGACATGATGGCCGCTCCTGCCCCCAAGCCGGTGTGGTTCGGACCAAGGATGACGAAGGTCTCCGGGAACTCGATCCGTGAGTAGAGGGCCCCGGCCACCTTCCCCGAATACAGATAGCCGGCGTGGGGCGCCACGACCCCGATGACCCGCCCCTTCGCCGCCTCCCTGTCGATCAGGTCCTCTACCTGAGATCGGAGACGCTCCTTAGATCCTTCATAAAAGTAGCCTGCCACCGCTGCCCTTCGGATCATGACCCCAATCCTCTCTGGCTGAACCACCACCGGAGGCACCGCCCGAGATTCCCGACCAGACTCGGCTTGGAGTTGGCGATGCAGATCCGTCCGTCGAGGATGAAGATCTCGTCTAAGAGCCTCGTCACCGGATGGGCCTTTTTCCACGTCGGGCCGAACCGCCTCTTGAGGGAATCCTCGAACATGACCACGACCTTATCCTTCATCCGAAGCTCCGTATCCACCAGGAAGAGGGCCAGGGCCGGGAACAGCTCCTCTACCCGAACGAAGAAGGCATCCACCTCTTCCTGGTCGATATGCTTGGGGGGCGAGGATTTGACCTCGACACAGACCAAGTGGCCTCCCACCTCGGCGAGGACATCGTAATCGCCTCCCGCCCCCACATCCAGGAGCCTGACCCCCCAGAGGGCGGGGCAATGGAACTCCCGCCGGAAGACCTGGGCCACGAACCACTCCAGCGTCTCGCCGAAGTTCCGTGCTCCCCGTGCCGACAGGTGGTAGGTCCTCCCCCTCCGCTGGACGATGCCGCTCTTCGTCAAGAACCGGAGGTAGCCCTGAACAACCTCCAGCGAGCAAAACCGGATCAGATCTTGACCTGTGAAGGAGGACGCCCTGGCGATGATATCACGAAGGACGAGGCGGAAGGAATATTTCTTCAGGTATTCGTAGAAGGCCTCTTCCGAGGCCGGATCCAGATTGGGGGGAAAGGCCAGGGCATCGAGCGGACAGGCCTTTGCGAACCGGAGGCCCCTCCGGCGGAGGGCCTCCTCTACGGAGGACGCCTCCTCCAGCGTTTTCCGAAGCAGGGCGACCTCACGTCTCAGGAGGTGGACCTCCTCCAGGAGCGCCTTCCATCCTTCCACCGGTTTCATGGCAGGGTCCGTCGTGCTGGAAAAAGGTCTCCTCCACCCACGCCGCCTCCCGTTTCAACCCTTCCTCGAGAGAAACCTTCGGGGAGAAGCCGAGGATCTCCCGGGCACGCCTGATGTCCGCGGTGGTGTGCCGCATGTCCCCTCGCTGGGCCTTTTGGTATCGGACCCTCGGTTTCACTCCCGTGATCTCCTGAAGGAGTCTCAGGATGGCATTCACCGTGACCCGCGATCCCCCCCCGACGTTGAACACCTTCCCCACGGCCACCTCCTTGAGGGCCAGGAGGTTAGCCTCCACGGCGTCCGAGATGTAGGTAAAGTCCCGGGTCTGCTCCCCATCGCCATAGATCAGGATCTCCTCACCCGCGAAGAGGGCCTTCAAGAATTTATGAAAGGCCATGTCGGGCCGCTGCCCTGGGCCGTAGACGGTAAAATAGCGGAGGGCGGTGACGGGCAGGCCGTCGTTCTCGTGATAGAGGAGAGAGAGGTACTCGGCGGCCAGCTTGGTGACCCCATAGGGTGAAAAGGGCCGGGGAAGGACCTCCTCATGGAGCGGAAGCTCGGGAGCATTTCCATAGACCGAAGAGGAGGACGCATAGACCAGGTGCTTCACCTTCTCCCCGTGCTCTTTGACCGCCTCCAGGAGGCGTTGCGTCGCTTTGACGTTATTGTCCACGTAAGGTTCGAAACCTTTCCCCCAACTGCCCCTGACGCCAGGCTGGGCGGCCTGGTGGAAGACGTAGTCCACCGTCCGTATCAAGGGCTCTAAATCCGCCCTCAAGAGATCGGCATCCAGAAAGGAAAAGGCTGGATGGGAGAGGAGGGGCTGAAGGTTCCGTTCCTTTAGCCAGCGGGGGTAGTAATCCGTGAAGCCATCGAGACCGATCACCTCGTGCCCTTCGGCGAGGAGCCTCCGGGAGAGGTGGGACCCGATGAAGCCGGCGGCCCCGGTGACGAGGGAACGGGGTCTACCCATCATCGCTTCCCCCGAGATGCTGCCCGTACCGGAAGAGGGCCGCCTCCAGCACCTCCTCGACATCAATGGAGCGCATGCACAGCCGCTCCTCCGCGATCTGGCAGCGTCGCTTCAAGCAGGGGCGACAGGGAATCGTCTTCTGGAGGACGGTGCAGTTTGGCCCGTAGGGACCAGTCCATCGGGGGTCCGTCGGGCCAAAAAGGGCCACCAGTGGTGTTCCTAAAGCGGCGGCGATATGCATCGGCCCTGAATCGACGGTCACCAGAAGAGAAGTCTGCTTCAACAGCGCGACCAGCCCTTTCAGGGTCAGCTTCCCTGCCAGGTTCAAGGCCCTGTGACGCATGGAGGCGGCGATCCTGGCTGTGATCGGTCCATCGGCCTCCGATCCTGTGAGGAGGATCCTCGCGCCGAGCTTCTCAGCCAGGAGATCCCCCAAGCGACCGAACCGCTCCTCCTCCCAAAGCTTTGTCCCCCAGCGGGCCGATGAGTGAAGGACGACCTTCGGCTCATCCGTGGAGATCCCACTTTGGGAGAGGAACCGCCTGACCCTCGTTTCATCTTCTAAGGAGGTAGCGATAAAGAAGGCATGAGGATCTCCGTCGGCCCCCAAGCACCGGGCCAAAGAGAGGTACCGCTCGACCGCATGGAGGGCATGGGGATAGGGGACACTGTGGGTGAGGGCCCGATGGGCCATCTCCCTGACCGGGGCAAAGCCCACCCGATACCGGGCTCCCGAGAGAAGCGTAAGGATTGCACTTTTGAAGAGCCCCTGGAGATCGATGGCCAGATCGTAGGAGCCCGCTCGAAGCTCTCTGACGAAGGCCAGGAGCTCCTGTACAGCTTTGGTGGCATTCCTGGGATCTTTCAACGCCCTCTGCCAGCCCTTCCTCCCCGAGACCAGGATCTGGTCCACGTCAGGATGCCCCTGGACGATCCCGGCGGCCTCCCGCTCGACCACCCAGGTGATGTAACGGTCAGGAAAACGCTTCCGCAAAGCGGCCAAGGTCGGGAGCGTGTGGACGACGTCACCAATGGAGCTTGGCTTGATCAGCAGGATCCGCCGAACTTCGTTGAGATCGATGTCGCGTAGCACGATACCCATTTCACATCCCCTTCTCCTTGCCCCTTCCCGTTTCACCAACGCTACCAGGGATGGGCCACTCCCGTCAACGCAAAAATACCTCTCCCTGGAGGATTTCGAGTATGATAACTTTATCAAGGAGGACAGGTGTGATGGTCACTAAGGCGCCACCGGACAAGAAGCTGACCTACGAGGAGTTCCTGGCCTGGTGTGACGAGGATACCTGGGCGGAGTGGGTGGACGAGGAGGTAGTGATGGTCTCGCCGGCCTCGGAACGGCATGAGGAGCTCCGAGGGTTCCTCGCGGCCGTCCTCAGAATCTTTGTGGAGCAGCGTGGGCTTGGACGGATTCTGAGTGCATCATTTCAGATACGGTTGCCCGAGCCAGTCAGGAGCGGCCGCCAGCCCGATCTGCTTTTCGTTGCCGCGGATCGGGTGGAATTTGGGCTACACCTCCGCCGCCTTCCTGTTTTCCTTGACATATTCCCTGTCTTTTCGGTATCATCAGGGCCTACTAGGAGGTGTCTTTCCATCGTCTCTTCGCGAAAGCTCGTACGCGCTCTCCTTCCAGCCTTCCTCCTTGCCGCCTGTACATCGGGAAAGGTCATTGACGGTTTCTATATCGATCAGGCCAGGGGGCTCAAGGTTCCCTTCCTCCGAGATGGGTGGCGCCGGATTGAGCTTGACAACGTGCTCCTGGCTTTTCAAGATGAGGCCCGGCAGGGGCTCATTGCCCTCTTTCAAAGCTGCGAGGGAGAAGAGGGGAGGCTTCCCTTGAAGATCCTGGCCAGGCGGCTCTTCTTTGGCCTCAAGGAAAGGCAGGTGCTCGAGCAGCGCCTCGTCTCGTTGGACGGCTCGGAAGCGATCCACACGCTCCTCCAGGCGGAGTTCGAGGGGGATGAGGTGAAGGTCTCAAGTTATGTGGTCAAGAAGGTGGGCTGTGTCTACGATTTGGTGTACCTGGCCTCACCCTCCGCCTTCTCCAATGGCCTCCCCGATTTCGAGCGGTTCGTTCGCGGGTGGGAGCTTCGAGGGCGGGAACCATGAGGCGGCTTCTGCTCCATCTAGGGGACCAGGCCACCTCCTTCATCGGCGCGGTCGGCGGGGTCTCCCTCCTCGCCTTCCAGGCCTTTTACTATGCCGCCCTCCCCCCCTACAGCTTCAGGCTGATCTTAAGGCAGCTCGACTACATCGGCGTGAAATCTCTCTCCATCATCGGCGTTGCTGCCGTCTTTACCGGGCTGGTCCTGGCCTTGCAAACCGTCTACGGGTTGGCCCGGTTTGGAGCGAAAGCCTATGTGGGGATCATCGTCGGCCTCTCCATGGTGAGGGAATTAGGCCCGGTCCTGACCGCCCTCCTGGTGGGAGGACGGGTCGGGTCGGGGATCACGGCGGAGCTGGGGTCTATGAAGGTCACCGAGCAGATCGACGCCATGAGGGCCCTGGGCACGAGCCCCATCAAGAAGCTGGTCGTCCCCAAGGTCCTCGGCACCATGCTGGTCCTCCCGCTCTTGACCGTTGTGGCCAGCGTCGTAGGAATCCTGGGCGGGATGGTGATCTCCCTGTACGAGTTCCACGTGGACCCCCACCTCTACATGAACTCCGTCTTGAGGAGCCTGAAAGTCGCCGATCTCTTAAGCGGCACGGGGAAGACCGTCTTCTTCGGCTTCATCATTGCCATCGTGGGGTGCTATCAGGGCCTAGAGGTGAAAGGGGGGACGGAGGGGTTGGGAAGGGCCACCACCACCACCGTCGTGACCTCCTCGGTCCTGATCCTGATCTCCGACTTTTTCCTGACCAAGTTCTTCTGGTGGCTGGAGGGCTGGTAGCTTGGAAGTCCCTATCGTTGAGCTGAGACAGGTCTCGAAGACCTTCGAGGATGTCCGGGTGCTGGACGCCCTGGATCTCACCGTTCTGCCGGGAGAGATTCTGACCATCATCGGGGGGAGCGGCACGGGGAAGACCGTCCTCTTAAGGATCATCCTCGGCCTGATCAAGCCCGATTCGGGCCAGGTTCTGATTGAAGGGACGGACATCGCCCCGATGCGCGAGGGGAAGCTCCTCAAGGTCCGGAGGAAGTTGGGGATGGTCTTCCAGGGCTCTGCCCTCTTCGATTCGTTGAGCGTCGGGGAGAACGTGGCCTATGCCCTCCGAGAGCATACCAGGTTGTCGGAGGTGGAGATTCGGGAACGGGTCCGGGAGGCTTTAGCCCTGGTCGGCCTCGAGGGGATTGAGGAGAAGGAACCGGCGGAGCTTTCGGGCGGGATGCGGAAACGGGTGGCCATCGCCAGGGCCATTGCCTTGGTTCCGAAGATCCTCCTCTATGACGAGCCCACGACAGGTCTCGATCCCTCCAACGTGGAGAAGATCAATGAACTGATCCTGGATCTGAATCGGAAGCTGGACGTGACCTCCATCGTGGTCACCCACGACTTAAAGAGCGCTTTCAGGATCTCGGACCGGATCGCCCTCTTGTCCCAGGGGAAGATCGCTGCCATCGGGACGCCCTCAGAGATCGAGCGTTCGAGGTCCTCGTTGGTCCGGGAGTTCATCGCCGGTGCCCTTGGCTTTTGAGGGGGGTCATCTGACAATTGGCAATTGACAATTGACAATTGGCAATTGGGAGAGAGAAGGATGGCGGAGAAGGAAACGGGTCTTAAGCTCAGGGTGGGTTTTTTCGTCCTCTTAGGCCTTGTCCTCTTCGTGGCCTTCGTCTTGGCCATTGGCGGCCAGAGCCGCCTGTTTCAGGAGCGTTACACGTTGAAGGCGGCCTTCTCCGACGTGGGAGGAATCGTTGTGGGGGCACCCGCCCGGTTGGCAGGGGTGACGGTGGGGACGGTGAGCGGCATGTCCTTTAGCACGGATCCGACCCAGAAGAAGATCGTCCTCACCTTGAGCCTCGACAGGGGAGTCCAGGACCGGATTCGGGAGGATTCCTTGGCCAGTATCGGGACCATCGGCCTCGTGGGGGACAAGATCCTGGAGATCACCGTGGGAAGTCCCGAGAAACAGATCCTCCCGGCCGGGAGCTTCCTTCAGACCATGGATCCGGTGGACTATTCCAAGTTTGTCATGAAGGGGGATCAGATCCTGGACAACGTGGTCAAGATTACCGCCTCCCTCGACAAGCTCCTGGGGGGATTGGGGGGCGGAAAGATCACGGAGGAGGCGGCGGGCTCTCTCAAGTCCCTCCGGAGGACCCTCTCTCAAGTCGAGCAGGGAAAGGGATTGCTCCACGAGTTAATCTATGATGAGAGGGCGAAGAGGCTCGTGGACGACCTAGGCCAGACCTCCGCCTCCTTGAAGAAGATCGTCTCTGCCGTCGAGGAGGGCGATGGGCTCCTCCATGCCTTGATCTACGGCAAAGAGGATCCGCTCCTGGAGAGGCTTTCCAAGACCGTCGCCTCCCTCGAGGAGAGCGCTTTAAGCCTCCGCCGGGCCTCGGCGGCCGTCGAGCACCTGCTGACGCGGGCTGAGAAGCAGGAGGGGCTATTGCAGACTCTCCTCTTCGACCCGAAGGGGAAAGAGATCATCGACGATCTTCGGGCGGTTTCCAGCGATTTAAAGACGGTGGCCGAGAAACTCGCGAAGGGCGATGGGACATTAGGGGCCCTCCTGGACGATCCCACCCTCTATGAGGATCTCTCCTCGCTCCTCCGCGGAGCCCAGAGAAGCGCGATCCTTCGCGTCCTCATCCGCTCCAGCGTGAAAAGGGGATCGGCGGGGCAATGACCTCTAGGAAGAGGTTCCTCATCCTCCACGGCCACTTCTATCAGCCTCCCAGGGAGAACCCCTGGACGGGGGCGATTCAGGAACAGGGGTCGGCGTATCCGTTCCATGACTGGAACGAGCGGATCGCCGCCGAGTGCTACACCCCGAATGCCTTCTCCCGGGTCCTGGACGGCGGGGGGCGCATCTTGAAGATCGTGAACAACTATGTCTCCATCAGCTTTAACGTCGGCCCCACCCTCTTCTCGTGGCTTCAAAGGCATGCCCCTGAAACCTACCGGAGGATCCTGGAGGCCAACGCCGAGAGCATGAAGCGTTTAGGCTATGGGAATGCCATCGCCCAGGCCTATCATCACGCGATCTTTCCGCTGGCAAACGCCAGGGACAAAAGAACCGAGGTTCTCTGGGGGATAGAGGATTTCAAGGCCCATTTCGGCCGGGATCCTTCGGCCCTGTGGCTCCCCGAGACGGCCGTGGACTATCCGACGTTACGCACCCTGGCCGAGGCCGGGATGCGCTTCGTCCTCCTCTCCCCTTCCCAGGCGAGGCGTTTCCGCCGTCTCGGGGAGAAAACATGGACGGAGGCCAGGAAGGGGCTCGATCCCCGAAGGCCATACCGCTGTTTTGTGAAGGATGAGGAAGGACGGACGCTCGATCAGTTCATCGATGTCTTCTTTTACGAGCCGGCGATCTCCAGGGCCATGAGCTTCGAGCATCTCCTGCGGAATGCTGGGGATCTGGCCGGCAGGATCGAGGCGGCGTATCTTCCTAGAGGGGAGGGGGACCAGGTGGTGGTGGTGGCGACGGATGGTGAAACCTTTGGCCACCACGAGCCCTTCGCCGACATGTGCCTGGCGTATCTTTTCGCCGCCGAGGCCCCGAAACGAGGGATCACGGTCACGAACCTGGGCGCCTATCTCCAGGGACATCCACCGGCCTATGAGGTGGAAATCGAGGAGCGAACCGCCTGGAGCTGCCCCCACCAGCTCGGCCGCTGGAAGGAGGACTGCGGCTGCTCCACCGGCGGGAAGGCGGGATGGCAGCAGCGCTGGAGGACCCCCCTCCGGCGGGGTCTGGATCGTCTTCGGGACGAGCTGGCCCTGATCTTCGCGGTGGAAGGGGAGAAGCTCTTGAAGGACATCTGGGCGGCCAGGGACGACTATATCCAGGTGGTCCTAAATCGGGGCCCTTCCTCGGTGGATCAGTTTTTCCTCCATCATCAGGTGAAGCCCTTGTCCTTCGAGGAGCGCTCCAGGGCCCTCCGCCTCCTGGAGATGGAGCGCCAC
>JACQHM010000302.1 GCA_016199025.1 Candidatus Methylomirabilota bacterium
CGCGGTTCTTGCGGGGGAGCTCGTAGGTCTCCAGGGTGAGGTCCATCGTGCCGGCTTCGATCTTGGAGAGGTCGAGCAGGGCGTTGATCAGCTCCAGGTGGTGTTTGCCTGCCGCGTTGATTTTCTTGAGGTCAGGGGTAAGGTCCGCATAACCCAGGTCTTGGGCCTCCTCTTGCAACATCTCGCTGTAGCCAATGATGGCATTCAGCGGGGTGCGGAGTTCATGGCTCATGTTGGCCAGAAAGGTGCTCTTCGCCCGATTGGCCGCCTCCGCCGCTTCTTTGGCCTTTTGCAACTCTTCCTCCGCCCGCTTGCGCTCGGTGATGTCACGGAACATAGCGATCATTCCAGCAGGCTTTCCAGCTTTGTCTTTTAAAAGGGAGGCACTAATTTGAACATTTAGTACTCTCTTGTCTTTCGTGAAACGTTTAGTTTCGAAGAGTTCCACCTTCTCACCGCTAAGCACACGTTGTACGGCCGCTTTAGTTTCGGGCAAACTTTCTTCAGGGACGAAATCTATCTGTTTCCCAAGTAACTCCTCTTGAGACCATCCAAAGGTCTGAACGAAAGCTGGGTTCATATAAGTAACCTTTGCTGACATGTCATAAAAAATGACGGGATCAGGCGACGATTCTAGCAACAAGCGATGGAGTCCTTCGCTCTCTCGTAGCGTTGCCTCAGCCCGCTTGCGCTCGGTGATGTCGCGTCCAGCTCTTTTCTTTCCCGCAGAAGGGCTCATCGTCAGACCTCCCGACATGGCCTCCTTTGGCCACAGGCTTTTTTGTCAGCGTTCAGCCATTTTTTAAACCTAACCGTTCACCTGCTTATTGGGCGACACGGTGGCACGAACCGGTTTCTTGAGTGGAAGGCTGTGTTCCCGGAGTTGGGCTCCGGCAGCACATGACAGCGCTGGTTAGAGAAAGGGGTGAAGCGGGGGGTCTTCCGCCACCTCTGGTGGGCTGGGCTGTTAGAGTACGGCGAACGGCAGGGCATCCCTGGGGACTGGCCGAGCAGCCATGGCGCGCTGACCAAGGCCCCGCTCGGGGGGGAAAACGACAGGGCTTACCCCCCCTGATCGGGCCAAATCGGGCCCCAAGCGCTCCCTGCTGACCGAGGGCACCAACGGTCCACTGGCGGTAGCGGTCAGCGGGGCCAATACCCACTGGGAGACGAAGTCGGCTCACTCCTTGGCGTTCTTGCACTTCGCCTGCCCCTAGGTGACGGTCCGCGCCGCAGGGATTTTGGGAGAGACTCGTCACCTTTGAATGCCCCATTCATACATGACTTAAGCGGCGTTTGTCAACCAGGAAACTCTTGAAATTCCCTTTCTGACCAGGGGGCTTTGGTGTAGTATGCTAAAGGCGTTACCCAAATTCCGCGTCGCTGAGTATTGTTCAAAGGGAGGAATCTATGCACCCATCGAATAAGGGCTTTCTTCGAAGGAGGCTAAAGGAGAAGCCGATCCTTGTGGTCCCGGCGGCCTATGATATGGTCTCGGCGAAGCTGATCGAGGAGGTCGGCTTTGAGGCGGTGTACCTCTCCGGGTACGGTCAGGCCGCCTCCCACCTCGGCATGCCGGACGCCGGCCTCATGAGCTTCCCTGAAGTCTTGGAGCGGGTCCGGCACATGGTGAACGCCGTGAAGATCCCCGTCATCGCCGACGCCGATACCGGCTATGGCGGGGTCCTGAACGTCCGAAGAACCGTCCGGGAGTTCGAGCAGGCCGGGGCGGCGGCGATCCAACTGGAGGACCAGGAATGGCCCAAGAAGTGCGGCCATACACCAGGGAGAAAGGTCATTGGGGCCGAAGAGATGGCGGCGAAGATCGAGGCCGCCGTCGAGGCCCGGCAAAGCGATGATCTGCTGATCATCGCCCGGACGGACGCCAGGGGGGTCATCGGCCTCGACGAGGCGATCCGAAGGGGGAGGCTCTACGAGAAGGCAGGGGCCGATCTCCTCTTCATCGAATCGCCCCAGACGGTGGAGGAATTGAAGATCGTCGGACAGAGTTTTAGAGTCCCTCTCATGGCGAATATGGTTGATGGGGGGCTCACCCCCCTCCTTCCGGCAAAGGCGCTGGAGGCCCTCGGCTTCAAGATGGTGGCCTACGCCGTGACGCTGCTCCTGGCCGCCGCTCATGCGGTCCGGGAGGTCCTGCGACACCTGAAGGTGACGAGCTCGACGGAAGGCCTGACCGGAAGGCTGATGCCCTTCCAGGAGTTCGATCGTCTCATCGGGTTCCCGGAGGTCCGGGAGTTCGAGCGACGCTATCATCAACGGATGCGAGACATTGGTGAGGAGATATGATGGTGTCATCGTTTGCCGGGCAGGTGGTGCTTGTGACGGGGGCCAGCACGGGGATCGGACGGGCAGCGGCCCTCCTCTTCGCCGAGCGGGGGGCGGACGTCGTCGTGAATTACCTCCGGAACCGGGACGCGGCTGAAGAGGTCGGCAGGCGGATCGAGGCGATGGGCCAGAGAAACCTGGTGATCCAAGCAGACGTCGGTAAGGAAGATGACGTCCAGGCCATGGTCAAGCATGTCTTAGACACCTTCGGCCGGATCGATGTCCTCGTCAACAATGCCGGAAGCCCCGTGAGGCGGAGCGCCGTCCTCGACTGCCCCACCGAGCTGTGGGATGAGGTGATGGCGGTGAACCTGAAAGGGACCTTCCTCTGCTGCCGGGAGGTCCTCCCGGCGATGCTCGAGAAGAAGAAAGGGTGCATCGTCAACGTTTCTTCCATTGCCTCCCGCTTGGGAGGCCCCGGCGAGTCGGTCCACTATGCGGCGGCGAAGGGTGGCCTCAACAGCTTCACCATCGGGTTGGCCAAAGAACTGGCCCCCTACGGCATCCGGGTGAACGCCGTTTCTCCAGGCTTGATTGACACCCCCTTCCACGAGAAGTTCTCGACCCCTGAGCGGCTCCAGCGGATCATCGCTGGGACCCCCCTCGGGCGGATTGGCCGGCCCGAGGAGATCGCCGAGATGATCGTGTTTCTGGCCTCTGATGCCGTTGGTTTCCTCACCGGCGAGATCATTGAAGTGGACGGCGGACGTTGAAGATGATGTCCTTCGAGGTCACCCACCGAGATCCGGGTTCGCAGGCCAGGGTGGGGCGTTTAAAGACGGCCCATGGTGAGGAAGAGATGTTCCAGGTGGTGGAATGGGTCGTCCCCTTTCTGCCGGAGGAGAAGCCCAGGCACCTTTTGGGGATCGGCGAGCCAGATGACTTGGTCGAAGGAGTGGCGAGGGGGATGGACCTGTTCGACTGTGCGTTCCCCACGCGGCTGGCCCGTCACGGCATGCTCCTGGCCAGGAGAATGCCCCGGTTCAGAATGGATGTGATAAAGAGTGTCCACGCAAGGGACTTCGGCCCGGTCGATCCCGACTGTTCCTGCCCGACCTGCCAACGGTACACCAGGGCCTACCTCCACCACCTCTTCAAGGCCGGGGAGCTGACGGGGATCCGGTTGGCCACCCTCCATAACCTCGCCTGGATCCTCCAACTCCTCGAGGAGATCAGGAGGAGCATCCAGGAGGGTCGTTTCAGCGAATGGAAGCTCAAGTTCCTCGGATGATCATCATTGACGAAACCCAGTGCCGGAAGGTTGCCGAACGCCTCAAGATTGTAAAGGTCCACGAACTCTTCCCCGAGCATCCGACACGGGAGGAGAAGCGCCGGCGGGCGGACTTCTGGTTCTACGTGGTTGTCATCTGCCACCAGACGGGATCCCTCCAGGGGGAGATCGAGGGGAAGCGGCTCCGGGGATGGGACTACCTGTCTCTAGCCGCCGAGCGGGCCTACAGAATGGATCCGAACCTGTTTACGGCTGAGCGGATCTGGAAGCTCCACCCGGAGGAGCTGAAACAGCTCTTCTCCGATCGTCTCGATCCGAAGACCTCAACGCTGGACCGGATCGGGGAGCGGCTCCACCTCCTCCGGGAAGCTGCCCTGTCGCTCCTTCAATGGTACAAGGGGGATGTGTGGGAACTGTACGAGCGATGCGACGGCTCGTTAAGCGGTGGGACCGGTCTCTTGAACCTCCTCTCCCAGTTCGAGGCCTACCGCGACCCTCTTCGAAAAAAGACCTCTCTCCTGTTGATGATCCTCTGGGCTTCAAAGATCTGGATGCTCAAGGACCTGGAGGCACTGAGATTTCCTGTGGACAACCACCTGATGCGGGTTGCCCTCCGGACAGGGATGGTCCGTGTCGAGGATGAAGGGCTTCAAGGGCGCTTAAAGAAGTCAGGGGAGATCAGGAGGGAAGAGGAACAATCCATCCGTGAGGCGGTTCAACAGGCCGGAGATCTGTTGCTCGCGACCTCAGGTCGGACCGTTTTCGAGCTGGACACGATCCTGTGGCAGATCGGCCGCAGTTGCTGCTTCTCTGAGCATCCCCCGATCTGCGGCCCTCGCGCGACCGTGCATCCCTGCTTCAAGCGAGAGACCTGTTCGTTGATCCGCGACACCGACTATCCGTGCCCCGATGCCTGCCCCCTGGACGGCACCTGCTTTGGAAGCCTTGACGAGACTTACGCTCTCTTAAACGAGCCGAAAGTCGAGACCCACTATTACTAATCCGCTCTGTCTAAGATAACGTCCTATTCTCCATCCTCCCAGGCACAGACCACGGTATCCTTCCCGGCCTGTTTCGCCCGATACAAGGCTCGATCCGCCAACTCTAAGAGATCGGCGGGCGTTATCTCCCGGTCCAGCGGGTAACTGGAAACGCCCTGGCTCACCGTGAGCGGGAGGAGGGCAGAGATCCCTGGGAAGGGATGGGATCGCACCACCTGCCGGATCCGTTCGGCCTGCCTCCGGGCAGCCCCTCCCTCGGTCATGGGGAGGAGGAGCACAAACTCCTCACCGCCGTATCGGGCGAAGAAGTCGCCACGCCGGATGGCCTCCTGGATGACAAGCGCCAGCTCCTTCAAGACCACATCCCCCTGGGCGTGGCCGAAACGATCGTTCACCTGCTTGAAGTCGTCCACGTCCAGCATGACGCAAGAGAGAGGATGCCCATGCCGCTTGGCGCGTTCGGTCTCCTCTTCGAGTTTGCGGAAGAGGAACCTGCGGTTATACACCTGGGTCAAGTCATCGATCAGGGTGAGCCGCTCCAGATTCAAGTTGGCCAACTCCAGGCTCTCGAAGAGGTGGGCGTTCTGGAGGGCGATGGCGGCGACCTCGGCGATGAGCTGGCAGAGCTGAAGCTCCCGGGCCGTGAAGGGGCGGCCCGCCCGAGCCGTCCGGAGGACAAGGGTCCCCACCACCGTCCCTCGGAGGCTGATCGGCATCACCAGGAGGGAGCGAAACCCCAGGGCCAACAGCCTTTCACGCACACCGACCATAAGGGGACTCTGGGCCGCGTCATCCACGATCAGAGGCCGCCGCTGCTGGATCACCTCACCGATCTCCGGGTAACGGTCCAGGGAGATGGGAAGGTGCGTGATCCGGGGATCATCGTGGGATGCTACCACATACCCGACCCCCCCTTCCCCGATGACGACCAAGGAACAGCGGGTGGCATTCAGGAGCTCCGCAATCCGATCCACGATGAGGTGGAAGATCTCGGAGGGCCGGAGGGTGGAGGCGACGGCCTTCGACAGCTCCAGGATCTGGGCAGAGTCCCACTGACGCTGCTCGACCTCGTCGTACAACTGCCTGACACGGAGGTGGGCCCTGACCCGGGCGAGGAGTTCACTTGGATCCACGGGCTTCGCCAAGTAATCGTTCGCCCCTGTGTCCAGGCCCCGGACCCGGTCCTCCAGGCCTTCCCGAGCCGTGAGGAGCACCACCGGAATAGCCGCGGTGGTCTTGTCTTCTTTCAAGAGACGGCAGACTTGAAGCCCATCGAGGTTCGGCATCATGATATCGAGGAGGATCAGATCCGGGTTACGCTGGCGGGCCAGGGCCAGGGCTTCCTCACCGCTTCCCGCTTCTACACCGGCGAATCCATGGGCCTCGAGGTGGCTTCGGATGACCTGCCGGTGCAAGGGTTCGTCATCGACGATGAGAATCGTAGCCATGCCCCCCCTCACAATGATCACGACCCTCCCTGAAGAACCTTGAGCAGCTCGATCAGCAGGGTGTCCCGGCGGGCGATGGCCCCTTCGGCCTTCCCAGGAGGGTACTCGGAGAAGCCGGCCCCTGTCTTGATCCCGAGCCGACCGTTCGAGACAGGGTCGCCGAGGGCCCTCGGCGGGTCAGGTGAACGGTTCAGCTCGGCCATGAGGTATTTTGAAACGTTGTAGAAGCTGTCGAGGCCACCCAAGTCGATTAGCTCGAAGGGCCCCACCACTGCCCAACGGAACCCCATCCCTTTCGTTAACACGGCATCCAGATCCTCGGCGCTGGCCACTCCCTGCTCGTAAAGATGAAAGGCCTCCCGGAGGAGGGCGAACTGGAGCCGGTTGGCGAGGAAGCCTTTGACCTCTTTCTTCAGACGGACGGGGGCCTTCCCGATCCGCTGGGAAAGGGCATAGACCGTCTCGACGGCCTCGGGGGAGGTCCGTTCACCCGGGATGACCTCGACCAGGGGGATCAGGTGGGGCGGGTTGACCCAGTGGAGGCCGACCACCCGACTCGGGTCTGTCGTGGCCGAGGCGATCTCGGTGATGGAGAGGCCGGAGGTGTCGGTCGTGAGGATCGCCTCGGGGAGGAGCCGGTCTAATTCCCTGAAGACCTCGTGCTTCAGCTCAAGCCGCTCGGGGACATTTTCGCTGACAAATTGGCAGCCGTCCACGGCCTCGGCCAGATCCGTCGTCGTCCTAATCCGATGGCGGGTCACCTTCGCTTCATCATCAGAAAGAACCCCCGCCTCCCGAAGCGACCGGCAAGCCCCATTGATGATGGCTAAAGCCCTGTCCAGGCTCTCCTGCCGCCTGGCCTGAAGGCTGACCTCGTAGCCGGCCCTGGCAAACGTGAGGGCGATCCCCGAGCCCATAGTGCCAGCCCCGACCACCGCCACCTTTTTGATTTCTTCCGCCGCTGGTATCCGCCCCATCTCCCCCCTCTCAAATTGCCGATTGCCGATTGTAGATTTTCGATTTGAAAATCCAAAATCGCAAATCGCAAATCGAAAATCCTGTTAGTCCATCAGGATGCCGCCGTTCACTTCTATTGCCTCGCCGGTGATGAACCTGGCGGCGTCGGAGGCCAGGAAAGCCACCGCCTCGGCAATATCCTCGGCCTGGACGAACCGTCCCAAGGGGATGTTCGCCTTGATCCTCTCTTTGATCTCGGCCGGCCAGTCCGCCGTCATGGCCGTGTCCGTCGGGCCGGGGTTGACGGTGTTCACCGTAATCCTGTACTGCGCCCATTCCTTGGCCAGCCGCTTGGTCAGGGCGATCACCCCCCCCTTGGAGGCCGTATAATGGGCGCCGCAGTACGAGCCCCCGGTCCGGCCGGCGATGGAGGCGATGTTGATGATCCGCCCGGCACGCCTCTCCTTCATAACCGGGGAGGCTGCCTGGCAGCAGAAGAAGAGCCCCTTCAGGTTCACGCCCAAGATCCGGTCCCACTCCTCCTCGGGAATCTCCTCGGCCGGCGTTCCCTCCCAGATCCCGGCAGCATTCACCAGGATGTCGAGGCTGCCGAAGTTCTTCACCGCGGCGTTCACCATCCCCTCGACCTCAGGTTTCTTCGAGACATCCACCCGATAGGCGAGGGCTTTCCCGCCAAGCTTCTCCACCTCTTTGATCGTCTCCTCGGCCCCGGCCAGGTTCAGATCGGCACAGAGGACGGCTGCTCCGTCTTGCGCGAGCCGGAGGGCGATGGACCGCCCCATGCCACTCCCCGCCCCCGTGATGATCGCTGCCCTTCCTTGCAAGCTCATGGTCTTTTCCTCCTAATCCACAGGTTGTAAAAGATACTTGACCCCCTCCTTCGCCTCCAACTGTCTGAAGCCTTCCTCCCATCGGGTGATCGGGAGGACCGCTGAGATCAACGGCCTGGTCTTGATCATCCCCTTGGCCATCAGCGTTAAGGCCCGCCGCCACGTCACCCAGATATGGCCGTAAATGCCGATCACCTGAAGCTCCTTCATGGGGATCAGCTCATTCTCGGCCTCGAAGGTCTTCCCGTAGAGGCCGACCATCCCCAGGGTTCCCTGGCGGCGGAGGGCCTTCAAGCAAGCGTTATACGATTGGGCAGCGCCGGCGCACTCGAAGGCGATATCGACGCCTTCCCCGTCCGTGAGGTCCATGGCGACGTTCACCACGTCCTGCTCCTGAACGTTGATGATGTGATCCGCCCCCAGGCTCTTGGCCAGCTCCAGCCTCGCCCGATCTAAAGAGGTGCCGGCGACGAGGACTGTCGCTCCCTGGGCCTTGGCCACCTGGAGGATGAGGAGGCCGATGGTCCCCACTCCGCTCACCAAGACTCGATCGCCCGCCGCCACCGGCACCCTTTCGATGGCGCTGTGGACGGCGACCGAGGCCGGCTCCGTCATGGCCGCTGAAAGATCGTCCACCGCCTCGGGGACCTTATGGACGATCTGATGGGGGACGATGATGTACTTGGTGAAGGCCCCGTTCACCCCGAAGCCGATCCCCCGCCGCTCCCGGCACATGGCGATGGAGCCCGTCAGGCAGTACCGACAGCGGCCGCAGGTGACGGCCGAGGTCTGGGCGACGATCCGATCCCCGGGTGAAAGCCACTCCACGCCTTCCCCTACCTCGGCTACCACCCCGGAGAACTCGTGGCCCAGGATGACCGGCGGCCGGTTGGGGAACTCATCATAATAGATATGAAGATCCGTCCCGCAGATCCCCGCCGCCCGGACGGCGATCTTCACCTGGCCCGGGCCGACCCGCGGCTCCGGCATGTCCAGGACCTCGATGTTCCCGATCCCCTTCTTCGTCTTCACCACCGCCTTCATAATCCAACCCCTTTCTTTCCAGAAGCCATTTCAAACCCCGCCCTCTGTCATTGCGAGCGATCAACGGGAGCGTGGCCATCCCGTCATTGCGAGCGATCAACGGGAGCGTGGCCATCCCGTCATTGCGAGCGATCAACGGGAGCGTGGCAATCTTGGTTTTCCTATTCTTTCTGAGATTACGGAGCCTGTTCCGATACGAAGCGTAGAGAATTCTGAAGGCCGTGTCAACGGGAAAGCATCGGCGGCAAGGATCAAGGGAGAAGGTTAGGAAGGAAGCATGATCAGGTTCAGCATCCGCCCGGTCTTGGGCTTCTCGGCCCGGTAGGAGTAGAAGAGGTCGGGACGGCAGGCAGTGCACAGACGGGTCAAGAAGAGATGCTCCGGCAAGACCCCGGCCTCTTGGAAAACCATCTGGTTGACGCCGGCCAGATCCAGCAGAAACCGCCCATCCTCCTTCTCGACGACATATGCCTGCCAGGAGGATAAGGCTTGGGAGAGGGGTTGAATCACCGCCTCGTCCACCTCGTAACAGCACCCTCCGATCCCCGGCCCGAGGATGGCCAGGAGATCGCTGGGGGCCGTGCCATAGGTAGTGGCCATGGCCTTGACGGCCCTTTCGGCGATCCGCTTCACGGTGCTCCGCCAGCCGGCGTGGACCGCCCCGATGGCCCTTTTTCTGGGATCGAAGAGCAAAATGGGAAGGCAATCGGCTGTGGTGATGGTCAGGGCCAACCTCGGCTGGTTGGTGGTCAGGGCATCGTATCCGGTCCCTTCGTCGAGGAGGATTGGGGGGAAGCCTTTTCGCCGGACCAGCTCCTCCCCGACAACCAATACCCCATCCCCGTGGACCTGCCGGACCCGGACCACCCTGGAGGGGTCCACCCCCAGGGCTGAGAAGAAGCGTCGCCTGTTCTCCTTGACCGCTTCGGGGTCGTCCCCAACGCTCACACTCAAGTTGAGGGAGTGGTAGAGGGAGCGGCTCACCCCTCCTTCCCGGGTGCTGAAGGCGTGGACGAGCCCCATCTCGTGAAACACCCGATGTTGAAGAACCCCCGGGGCCCGACTTCGAAGGATCTCCTCCATATTATCCTAACCCCAACCCTCGATACCTCTCGACGAGATGGTCCTTCCCCGTCCAGAGGTGATCCCAGGGGAAGACCTCATTCAGGGGCCGCTTCCGGAGGGCGAAGAAGTCCGGGTTCAGGAACCATTCGCGAAAGGCCCGCTTCCAGTCACCCGAACCCGCTAGGGCCGAGCAGAGCAGGACAGAGGCCCTCCGATCGGCCCTGGCCAGAACGGCCTGAAGATACGCCCACTTCAGGACATCGTGCCCAACGCGGATCCCCTGGAACCGGAGGGCGCGTTCAATCCCTTTCACCCGCTCCTCCAGGACAGCCACCTCCGCCATCGGGATCCATTGAAAGACGGTCCAGGCCCGTGGGATGAAGGTCCTGAGCGAGACGACGATCTCACCGAGCCTCCGTTCATCACGCCTGCTCTGAAGGATCCGGTGTTTGATCCGCTTGGTCAGCTCGGGGATGGCTTGGACATCATCATCCGTCTCCGTCGGCAGGCCGATCCAGAAGGAGAGCCGGAGGTGTGTTGCCTCCGAAGAAACGGACTGATCAACGGTGTCGAACAGTCCCTGTTCGTCCAGATGGACGCCGATCATGCGCCTGAGCCGCTCCGTCCCCGCCCCCACCTCCACAGCAACTGTTCGTCGTTTGACGTTCGATGATACACGCTCGACCTCTTCGGATTGAAGGGTGGGCGTTGAACGGGGAACGGTCGAACGGTTCACCGGCAAGGGTGCTCCTCCTTCTCCAACAACTAAAGCGATCGTCCCATCCTCCTGATACGTCACCTTGTAGAGCCGGGGGATATAGATCCCCGGAGACTCAAGGGCCCTTTCGAGGAAACCCTCCTTTCGGCGGGGCGGGCGAAAAAGCCTCAAGGTGTTCCAGGATTCATCGTCGAGGAAGACGAGATCGACGAACGCGGCTAGGGGTTCGGGGTTCCTTATGGCGCAAGGTCCTGCCAGGGCAACGAGGGGCCAATCCTCTTGACGCTCGTGGGCCAGAAGGGGGAGATCGTCTTTCTGGAGAAACTGAAGGACATTCAGGAAATCCCCCTCGGAAGAGAGGAAGAAGGCGAGGATGTCGAACTCAAAGAGACGCCGGTCAGGGGGCCGTTCATCCCGGAGGAAGAACCGCTCGCAGATCAGGTCGGGCAGGGCGGCTACGCGGGCGATGAGGGCTTCGAAGCCGGGGTCGGCCATCCCCACCAACGCTGGATTCGGGTAGGCCAGGGCCACGGTGGTCGTTGGCCTGTTCGTTGAAGACATTCCCCCCCTGGCCAGCATCTGGCTTCAGACGCATGGACTCAATCGATCTTCGATCAGTCTAATTGGCGCCTTAAGAACGTCGGGATGTCTAGCTCCTCTTCGTCGAAGTCGTCGAAGCTGGGAAGCGGTTCCCTCTCCAACGACCGGCGGAAGGGTTCTTCCCGCTCCAGCGCCCTAGCCGTCGCCTTCAGCTCGGCGATCCTGGCGTCCTCCTCGGTGGAGGGCTCCGGCGGTTCAAAGCCGGTGGCGATAACGGTCACCCGGACCTCCTCCTGTATCTTTTCGTCGATGACCGCGCCGAAGATGATGTTGGCCTCCGAATGGGCCGATTCGCAGATGGCCGAGGCGGCCTCGTTCACATCGTAGAGGGAGAGGTTGGGACCACCGGTGATGTTGATCAGCACCCCCTTGGCGCCTTTGATGGAGAGGTTCTCCAGGAGGGGGCTGTTGATGGCCCCTTGGGCGGCCTCCACGGCGGCGTTCTCGCCCGAGGCTTTACCCGTCCCCATCATGGCGATCCCCCGTTCGGCCATGATGGTCCTGACGTCGGCGAAGTCCAGGTTGATCAGGCCCGGGACGACGATCAGGTCCGAGATCCCCTGGACCGCTTGCTTCAAGACCTCGTCGGCCAGCTTGAAGGCCTCCACCATCGGGGTGTTCCGCTCCACCACATTCAGGAGCCGCTGGTTCGGGATGGTGATGAGGGTATCGACTGTCTCCTTGAGTTCCTTCAACCCCCGCTCAGCTTGGGCGGCCCGGACCAGCCCCTCGAAGAGGAACGGCTTGGTCACCACCCCGACGGTGAGGATCCCCAGCTCCCTGGCGAGGTTCGCCACGATGGGGGCTCCTCCCGTCCCCGTCCCGCCCCCCAAGCCGGCGGTGATGAACACCATGTCGGCCCCCTCGAGGAGGCTCAGGATCTTGTCGGTATCCTCGATGGCCGCCTTCCGGCCGACCTCGGGATTCGCCCCTGCCCCCAGCCCCTTGGTCAGCTTCTCGCCGATCTGGAGTTTGAGCGACAGGGGGGAAGCCCTGAGGGCCTGGGCATCCGTGTTGATGACGATGAACTCCACGCCGTTCATGGCGGAGCTCATCATCCGATTGACGGCGTTAGTGCCGCCCCCGCCGATCCCGATGACTTTGATCTTCGCCATCCTCTCCGGCTCGATCTCCAGCTCAAACGGCATCCCTCACCTCCTTACCGCCAAGAAGCCCCTTGGCCTCCGGCAGTGGCTCATGCTCCCTACCTCTCTCTGGACCTTCAGAAAAACTCGTTGAACCACTGGCCGATCCTTCTGACCACCCTTCCGATCAAGTGGCCATCCATGGGAGGCTTGAAGCGGCGCCTCTTGCGGCGCTCGGCCCCGTAGAGGACCAAGCCGACCCCTGTCGCGTAGATCGGACTGGCCACGACGTCGATGAGCCCTCCAACCCCCCAGGGGAGGCCGCGGCGGACGGGGAGATCGAAGACCCGTTCCCCCAGCTCCGGCAACCCTTCCATGAGGGAAGAACCCCCCGTCAACACGATCCCCGCCGCTATCCGGTCCAGGTACCCCCCCTTCCTGATCTCCCGTTCCACCAGGAGGAAGATCTCCTCCATCCTGGGCTGGATGACCTCGGCCAGCATCCTCCGGGGAAGGACCCGGGATTTCCGGCCCCCGACGCTCATCACCTCGATGGTCTCATGATCCTGGACCAACGAGGCGAGGGCACACCCGTGCTTCCGCTTCAGCTCCTCCGCCTCGTGGGCCGGCGTCCGAAGGCCGATGGCGATGTCGTGGGTCACGTGGTCGCCGCCCAAGGCGAGGACCGCCGTGTACAACAGGTTCCCATCGACGAAGACCGCGATGTCCGAGGTCCCCCCGCCGATGTCCACCAGGACCACCCCCAGCTCCTTCTCATCAGGGGTCAACACGGCGAGGCTGGAGGCGAACGGCTGCAAGACGATGTCCTGGACGTCCAGACCGGCCCGGTGGACACACTTGACGATGTTCTGGATGGAGGAGGCGGCTCCGGTGACGATGTGGACCTCCGCCTCCAGCCTGATGCCCGACATCCCCAAGGGCTCCTTGATCCCCCGCTGGTCATCGATGGCGAATTCCTGGGGGAGGACATGGATCACTTCCCTGTCAGGGGGGAGGGCCATGGCCTTGGCCGCGTCGATGACCCGCTCGACGTCTTCGCGGCTGACCTCCCGACCCTTCCCGGAGATGGCAATGACCCCCCGGCTGTTCAAACCCTTGATGTGGCCTCCGGCGATCCCGACAAAGACGGAACCTACCTTGGCGCCGGCCATGAGCTCCGCCTCCTCCAGCGCTCGCCGGATCGCCTCCACGGTGGCGTCGATGTTCACCATCATCCCCTTCTTCAGCCCTTTGGAGGGGCTGATCCCGATGCCGATGACATCGACCCCCCCGTGATGAGCCTCAGCGACGATGGCGCAGGTCTTGGTGGTCCCGAGATCAAGCCCGACGATCAGGTCGCTCCCCCTGGCCACCCTCTTCCCCCTCCTTCGGCTTGACGATGACCTTTTCCCCAAATCGGAGATCCACGTACTCGTAGGCGGTGAGATCGACTTTGGCGAGGGCCAGGACCTGGAGGAGCCTCTGGAACTGACCCTCCATGTCCTCGGCCCTCAACCGGATCAAGGGCATGGAAGGCCCGAGCCACACCATGTAGCTCCCATCCTCTTCCAGGGTGATCTCCCTCGCCACCCCGCCCACGGCGTTGGCCGCCTGGAATTCCCGCCAGACGGTCAGACCCTTGACCACCTGCGGGGAAAGGACCTGTTCCCCGATCATGTATCGGCGCTCGCTGGGGGCCTTCAAGATCGGAAGCGATAGGGTCTCTTCCGGTGAGGCCTCGGCAAGGATGACCCCGTCGGCGCTCAAGAGATAGGCCTTCCCCGGCATCAGGACGACCTCCGGCACCCTCTCCACGACCCGAACGATCAACGTGAAGGGGAGTTGTCGCCGGACCGTGGCCTCCCGGACCCAAGGGTTTTGGAGGAGCTTTTGGCGGAACTCCATCAGATCCACCTCCAGGAGGCTCAAGTGAGGGGGGAGCCGGAGGCCCGAGATGATCTCCTCAGCCGTCAGTTGCAGATTCCCTTCCACGACCACCTGGGTGATCTCAAAGTAGGAGAGCCTCAGGAACTGCCTCCAGCCCCACCACCCAAGGAGACCGGCGAAGAGGAGGGCGAGAACGATAAGGCCGATCCGCCCGACCGCCCCTGTCCGGCCATAACGCTTCTTCTCCCCCGTCTTCCTCCCCACCCACGTTCTCCTGAACCCACCCTTCCAAATTGCAGATTGTCGATTCTTGATTTTGGATTGAAAAAATCTGAAATCTCCAATCTCCAATCAACAATAGGCGTTAGTCCTCTCCCACCACCCGGACCTCCAGTTCCAGCGCAACCCCCGTCTCGGCCTTGACCTGCTCCTGGATGAGATGGATCAAGGCCAGGACATCCTTCGCCGTGGCCCGCCCGAGGTTCACGATGAAGTTTCCATGTTTCTCCGAGACCTGGGCGTCCCCGCCCCGGTGCCCCTTCAGGCCGACAGCCTCGACCAATTTCCCGGCATAGTCGCCGGGCGGGTTCTTGAAGACGGAGCCGCAGGAGCGGAACTCCACCGGCTGGGTCCTGTTCCGGTGGACGAGGTTCTGCGAAATCTTTCGCCGGATCTCTGGAGGATCCCCTTGGCGCAAGCCGAAAGTGGCCTCCACGATGACAGCCCCTTCGGGGAGGGAAAACCGGCGGTAGGAAAACTGGAGCGCATCTTTCGCAAGGAACAGGTCTTGTCCCTGCTGATCGACGGCCCAGACCTTTGTGAGGTGATCGGCCACGGCCCCGCCAAAGGCCCCGGCGTTCCCCCGGACGGCGCCCCCTACCGTCCCGGGTACTCCCGTCAGACATTCCAGGCCGGAAAGCCCGATCTTGCTTAAGAAGGCCAAAAGGCGGCTCACCCGAACGGCAGCCCCGGCCCGCACCACCTCCCCGTCCTGCGTGAGCCACCGGAAGTCATCCTGCAGGTTGATGACGACCCCTCGGATCCCACCGTCCTTGACCAGCGTATTACTTCCCCCGCCGAGGACCATGCAGGGGAGCCCCTCTTCCTTCACGAGACGAAGGAGGGTCCTTAAGTCCTCCACGTCCCGGGGGAAGGCCATACCATCGGCCGGGCCGCCGATGGCCCAGGAGGTGTACCGGCTCATGGGCTCATCGTAGAGCACACGTCCCCTGATGAGCCCC
>JACQHM010000031.1 GCA_016199025.1 Candidatus Methylomirabilota bacterium
GTACCGGCACGGAATACTTCCATTCGCATGGGCGACCGGTCATGGCTTGTGGCCTTTCCTCGGCTCACGCAAAGACGCCAAGCCGCAAAGATCAGTCTCGTTCCTCTGGGCCTTCGCGCCTTTGCGTGACATTGGAATACAATGGCAAGCGTTGCTTGGCGTGGCAAGCTGAAAGCTGACCGCTGAATGCTGAAAGCTAAAGACGATGTTCTACCATCTCCTCTACCCGCTCTCGAAGACCTACATCGTCTTCAACGTCTTCCGGTACGTCACCTTCCGGACCGCCGGCGCCATCCTGACGGCCCTCCTGATCAGCATCGCCCTGGGCCCCTCTGTCATCCGGAAGCTCACCGAACTCCACGTCGGCCAGCCGATCCGGGACGACGGCCCCCAGAGCCACTTCAAGAAATCCGGCACCCCGACCATGGGGGGGATCTTGATCCTTTTCGCTGTCTTCTCGGCGACCCTCCTCTGGGCCGACCTCACCAACCGCTTCGTGTGGCTAGCCGTCTTCGTCACCCTGTGGATGGGGGCCGTCGGGTTCGCCGACGATTACCTCAAGCTCAGGCGTAAAAGCAGCCAGGGGCTCTCCATGAAGGAGAAGCTCCTCTGGCAGTTTGTCCTGGGGCTGGCCGTCGGGGCCTATCTGTACCTCTTTCCGGTAGATGCCTTCACGACGAAGCTCCCCTTCCCCTTCTTTAAGCGCTTGATGCCGGACCTCGGTCCCCTTTACATCCTCCTGGCAGCCTTGGTGATTGTGGGGGCGGCCAACGCCGTGAACTTGACCGATGGCCTGGATGGCCTGGCGACCGGCCCGGTGTTGATCGCCTCTGCCGCCTTCACCATCTTCGCCTACATCGCCGGACACATGACCGTCGCCAAATACCTCCAGGTCATCCCCGTCCGAGGAGCGAGCGAGCTGACCATCTTCGGCGGCGCCCTGGTGGGGGCGAGTCTGGGGTTCCTCTGGTTCAACGCCTACCCCGCTCAGGTGTTCATGGGGGATGTGGGGTCCCTGGCCTTGGGCGCCGCCCTGGCGATCCTGGCCGTTATCACGAAGAATGAGCTGCTGCTCCTCATCGTGGGAGGGGTCTTTGTCATCGAGGCGATCTCGGTCATCGTCCAGGTCTTCTCGTACAAGACGACGAGGAAGCGGGTCTTCAGGATGGCCCCCATCCATCATCACTACGAGCTGAACGGCCTGGCGGAGCCGAAGATCATCGTCCGTTTCTGGATTATTTCCTTTATCCTGGCCTTGGTTTCGCTGACGACGTTGAAACTCCGATGACAGACTGGAGACGTGAGACACGATCGACGGCTTTGTCGCCATCCGTCGTAGGGGCAACCCCCTGTGGTTGCCCTTTCTCAGGGCAGGCACGGGGGCCTGCCCCTACGGTTAACACGATAACACCATGTTCAGGATGCGATGACAAGATCGAGGTCCTCGTTGGATCTGAAAGGCAAGAAGGTGGTCGTGGTGGGGCTGGCCAGGAGCGGCTTCGCCGCCTCGAAGCTCTTGGCCTCCTTGGGCGCCCAGGTAACGGCCAGTGACCAGAAGCCGGCTGAGGCCCTTTCCGTGGACGTCGGAGAGTTATCCTCCAAGGGGGTCATCATCGAGACGGGGGGGCACAGGCCAGAGACCTTTTTCCAGGCCGATCTGATCGTCCTAAGCCCAGGGGTGGATCTGAAGATGCCCCTGCTTCGAGAGGCGAAGGCCAAAGGCATTCCCATCCTCGGCGAGGCTGAGCTGGCCTATCGGGCAAGCAGGGCCCGCTTCATCGGGATCACCGGAACCAAGGGGAAAGGGACGACGACGACCATCCTGGGCAAGATCCTGGAGCGGGCCGGCTTCCCCGTCGTGGTGGCGGGGAACATCGGCACCCCCCTCTCTGAAGTGGCTCCCTCTTTAGGCCCCGACCACTGGGTCGTGGCTGAACTCTCCAGCTTCCAGCTCGAGGCCATCGACCGCTTCCACCCACACGTAGCCGTCCTCTTGAACCTCGCCCCTGATCACCTGGACCGGTACGCATCCGTCGAAGAATACTATGCCGCGAAGGCTCCTCTTTTCAGGAATCAAGGGCCGTCCGATTTCGCCGTCGTCAATGCCGATGACGAAAAAGCCAAAGAGTTGTCCAAGGACGGACGGGCCCGTCGCCTCTTCTTCAGCCGGCTCTCCCGGGTGGAGGAAGGGGCGTTCCTGGATGGCGAGATGCTCATCCTCTCGCGGTCGGGGAGGCGCGAGGCGATCTGCCGTGTGGGGGAGCTGAAGGTGCCCGGCATTGCCATCGTGGAGAACGCCCTTGCAGCCTCTACCGCAGCGTCAGCCCTGAAGGTGGAGGTGGCCACCATGGCCGAAGCCCTCCTTGCCTTCCAAGGGAGGGAGCATTGTCTGGAGTTCGTGGGCATGATCGACGGCGTCCTCTATTATAACGACTCGAAGGCCACCAACGTGTTCGCTGTCGCCAGGGCCCTGGAAAGCTTTGAGGTCCCTGTCATCCTCATCGCCGGGGGACGGGACAAACGGGAGGGTTTCAGCCTTTTAAAACCCCTTGTGTGGAAGCGGGTCAAGGCCCTCATCCTCCTGGGGGAGGCCCGGGAGAAGATCAAGGTTGCCCTTGACGGTTTCGGCCCGGTGGAGGAGGCTGGCTCGATGGAGGATGCTGTGGAGAAGGCGGTAGGGGCCGCCAAGGCTGGGGAGGTGGTGCTCTTATCGCCGGGGTGTACAAGCTTCGATATGTTCAGAAGCGCCGAAGACCGGGGTCGCCGCTTCAAGGAAGCTGTCCTCAAAATTAGCCGTCAGCCGTCAGCCATCAGCCGTCAGCTTAAGGCTCATCCCTTGTAGCTGATCGTTGGTAGCTAAATCCTGATGGCTGATAGCTGAACGCTGAACGCTGATAGCTAGCGATGGAGCAGCGGTACGACAAGACCCTCTGGATGACGGCTCTGATCCTGGTCGGGATCGGGATCGTGATGATCTACAGCTCCAGCGCCATCCGCGCCCAGGAGCGGTTTGACGACCCGGCCTTTTTCCTGAAGCGTCAGCTCCTCTGGGCGCTTCTTTCGACGGTGGCTATGCTCTGGGCCATGAATGTGGATTACCGACACTGGGAGCGGTACGCCCCAGTGCTCCTCCTGGTTTCTCTGCTGCTCCTCCTCCTTGTCTTGGTCCCGGGGGTCGGGATCAAGATCAACGGGGCGAAGCGGTGGCTTCGCCTCGCCGGCTTCTCGTTCCAGCCTTCGGAGCTGGCCAAGTTCTCCTTGATCGTGTTCCTCGCCCGCCTCTTGGCCAAAAAACCCGAGCGGGTGGGGAAGGTTGAAGGGTTCCTCCCACCCCTCTTCCTGGTAGGAACCCTCTTCCTGCTCATCGCCCTAGAACCCAACATCGGGACGGCAATCATCCTCCTTCTGATCGCCTTCTCCATGCTCTTCGTCGGAGGGTGCCGGATCTCTCACCTTTTCCTCACCCTTTTAGGCGCCGTTCCCCTCGTCGTGGGGATCGTGGCGGCCCATCCCCACGCCAAGGCCAGGGTTCTGGCCATCCTGGACCCCTCCAGGGTTTCCCCCCGTTCCCTCTACCAGCTCCATCAATCCTTCTACGCCCTGGGGCCCGGTGGGCTCCTCGGAAGGGGCCTAGGGAATGGTGTCCAAAAGCTCTTTTACCTTCCAGAGCCGCATACCGACTTCATCTTCGCCATTGTCGGAGAAGAGATGGGGTTCATCGGATCGGCGTTTGTCGTCGGCCTCTTCGGCATCCTCCTCTGGCGGGGGACCCGGATCACCCTGAGGACCCCGGACCCCTTCGGGGGTTCCCTGGCCATGGGGATCACCCTCGCCATCACCCTCCAGGCAGCCGTCAACATCGGGATGGTCGTTGGCCTCCTCCCGACCACGGGCGTTCCCCTCCCCTTCATCAGCTTCGGCGGCTCCTCGTTGGTCGTCACCCTCCTGGGCGTCGGGGTCCTCTTGAACATCTCAAAACATGCCCTCACGCCAAACGCCAGACTGAAGACGTCCGCTTCCCGCCAGACTCCCACCCTTTCCTCCCCCTTGAATGGGGAGGGGGTGGGAGGGGATGTACTGGTGGCTGGAGTCTGGGGTCTTCAGTCCGGTAAGAGGGGGAAAGCGTGAGGGGGATTATCGCCAGCGGGGGGACGGGGGGCCATCTCTTCCCTGCCCTCGCCCTGGCCAGGGAGCTGA
>JACQHM010000043.1 GCA_016199025.1 Candidatus Methylomirabilota bacterium
GGGTAGAACTGGCAGGGGTGGCGCCATGAAGGGGACAAGGGTCCTGGTGGCTATGAGCGGCGGGGTGGACTCCTCCGTGGCCGCTGCCCTTCTCGTCAAAGAAGGCTACGACGTCGTCGGGGTGACGATGCGGATCTGGCCTTCTTCAACGGGAGGGGCCGAGACCGAGCGCTTCGGCCGGTGCTGCTCCCCGAAGGATGTGGAGGATGCCAGGAGGGTGGCCGAGCGGCTCGGGATCCCGTATTATGTCTTAAACTACGAGGAGGAGTTCGACCGGGAGGTCATCTCGACTTTCACCAACGACTACTTGAACGGCCGAACGCCCATCCCGTGCGTTCTCTGTAACAACCGCCTGAAGTTCGGTTCCCTGCTCAAGAGGGCAGCCGGGTGGGGGGCCTCCTTCGTGGCGACGGGGCACTACGCCCGGATCGTGAAGGACAAAGGGAGTGATCGGTACCTGATCAGGCGGGCGGCCGATCCGAGAAAGGATCAGACCTATTTTCTCTACGGCTTGACGCAGAAGCAGCTTGCTATGACCCTCCTCCCGATCGGGGATCTCTTGAAGGAGGAGGTCCGTCGGAAGGCGGCCGAGTTCGACCTTCCAGTTGTGGGGAAGCCCGAGAGCCAGGATATCTGCTTTGTGAAGACGAACTATCGAGATTTCCTGAAGGAGCGTGTCCCCGACCGGATCGGACCGGGCCTCGTCAGGGATCTGACCGGCCAGGTCTTAGGGGAACACCCGGGCCTGCCGTTTTTCACCGTCGGCCAGCGGCAGGGCCTCCGGATCGGTGGGAACGGTCCCTACTATGTGGTCAGGCTCGATCCTTCCCACAACGAGGTCATCGTCGGAAGGGAAGAGGACTTGTTCTGCAAGGAGCTGATTGCCTTAAGGGTGAACTTCCTTCCTTTTGAGACGCTTCAGGGGCCGATGAAGGCCTATGTCATGATCCGATACAACCATGTCCCTGCGAAGGCGACCCTCTTCCCCCTCGAGGACGGAACTGTCCGGGTTCGCTTCGAGGAGCCCCAGCGGGCCATCGCCCCCGGGCAGGCGGCCGTCTTCTATGCCTACGACGATCCCGAGCTTCTTCTGGGCGGCGGGGTCATTGCTGCATCCATGTCTTCATTGTGCGAGCTTCCCGTCTCGTGACGCCAGATGGGTCGATAATCCAGAGGAAACTTCACGAGCTTCTGAGAAGGGCGAGGCTCCTCCAGGCCTTCACCTGGACCGTTCGCTTCTTGGGGGGAGGTCTTTTGCTGTCCTTTCCCTTCTTCCTTCTCCAACACCTCCTCTCCCTCCATCTTCCCCCCTTCTCGATCGTCGGTGGGACGCTTGCCGCCCTCGGCGCCCTCTACGGCGTCTCCCGTCCTATAAGCCGCTTCCAAGCCGCCAGGCTGGCCGATGCCCGTCTTGGCTTGAAAGAACGGCTGGCGACGGCCCTCGAGGTTCTGGAGAGTGGTGAGGGCGGGGAGGTGGCGGCTGCCCTCTTAGGAGATGCGGCGAAGACCGCCCAAACGATCTCCGCCAAAAAGGTCTTTCCCTTCCGTCCCCTCCAGGAAGGAAGGTTCCTTTTGCTCTTCGTCCTCGTCTTCTTCCTCCTCCCTCCTCTTCCCTTCCAGCGGGGTGCAGGGGAGAATGGGGCAAAGGAAACCTCTCCTTCAAGGGGAGTCGAGGAGCTAAAGGACGAGAAGGGCTCAAAGACTGAGGACATCGCATTAGGGCCTGATGCATCGGAGCCGCCCTCCTCCCCAAGGGGATTCCCCTCGAAGCGGGAGCCGTGGGGGGAACTCCCCACCCTCTTTAAGGACACAAAGCTCGAGAGGGAGAAGTTGAGCTTCCAGGGCTTCCTCCAGGAGGCAGATGAGCGTCTCAAGCTACTGGGCGACGCCAAGACCCTCCCTTCTTCGGCTCAACAGGCTTCCACCAATCCCTCTCGTGTTGCCCTCCGCCAGGGGAAAGAACCCCCGCAGGGGAAGCCCCAAGCGCTCAATAAACCCCCTGGACCCTCGAAGGATGACCTTGGGCAGCTCTTTCAAGCGATGAAGGATCTGAACGGAGAGCTCGGGCCTTCAAGCCAGGATTTGGCGAAGAGTCAGCAGGCGCCTCAAGAGACCGGCCAGGCCCGGGAGAGCAAGGATCCCTCGGAAGGGGCTAAGAGAACGGTTCAGGAAGGGGGAGAGCGGCTTTCCAAGAGTTTGCAGGGTATCCCGGAGCAAGAATCGACCTCCCGGAAGGAAGGTGCCCCGGAAAAGGGCCAGGGGCCGGGCAAGAAGGGGGACCCTTCCCCGGGCCTGGGGAAGGCCCCTGATGAGCAGGGAGAGCCGACGCCACGAAAGATGGAGGGACCATCGCTAAAAATCGATGAGCCGAAACGGAAGCTCGCCCTCGCCGGCCAGACGCGGGAGCAGGGGATCGAGTCCTTCGAAACCGAGCTCCTCGGGGAAGGGGCAAGGGGCCCTTCCCACCTTCCCTACTTGGATGTCCTCGCCCAGTACCGGCGGATGATGGAGGAGGAGATTCAGAGGGAGGCGATCCCCTTCGATTATCGAGAGCAGGTCAAGCGGTATTTCCTCTCGTTGGAAGAGGCGGTCAGAAAGACCCAAAGTCCCAGGGGTGAGCGGAAATGACCCTCTCCCCTCCGCCTTGGAAGGGAGAGGGGACGGATGGGGGGGGGACGATTATGACCGATGGCGTGGTTTCATGATGCAACCCTTCGACGGAGCGTTCTTCAAGAAGCTGGAAGCCCTCAGTTTCGTGTCCCGGAAACCCTTCCTGGGCCTGGCGAAAGGGGAACGGCGGGGGCCGAGGAAAGGGGGCGGGGTCGAGTTTCAAGACTTCCGGCCCTATGTGCCGGGGGACGACCTCAGGTATCTGGACTGGAACGTCTACAGCCGACTGGACCGTCTCATCCTGAAGCTCTTCGTCGAGGAGGAGGATCTCTGCCTCCACCTCCTGATCGATTCCAGCGCCTCCATGGCCTTTGGTTCCCCCCCAAAGTTTCTGCACGCTGTCAAGACCGCCGCCGCGTTAGGGTATATCGGCTTAAACACCTTGGAGCGGGTGGCTATCGGTTTCTTCACGGAAGGGGTGGAGACGGTCTTTGGCCCACGGCGGGGGCGAAGGCAGATCTTCCCCCTCTTACAGCTCTTATCCCAGGTTTCCCCTGAAGGCAGGACCAATCTCTCAGCCGCCCTAACATCCTATGCGAGGAAAGGGGCCCCCGGGCTTGCGGTCGTCATCACTGATCTTCTCGACCCCGGCTATCGGGAAGGGATCGGGGCCCTCCTTCAGAAGGGGTTCGAGGTCTTCCTCCTTCACGTGTTAAGTGAGGGAGAGCTTTCGCCTCCTCTCTTCGGGGATATCCGCTTAATCGATGCCGAGGTCGGCACCGCCAGGGAGGTGACGGTCGATGCTGCCCTCCTCACCCGGTACAGAGAGAGTCAGCGGGCGTTCTTTCAGGAAGTCGAGACCTTCTGCCAGAAGAACCAGGTGGGATACATCAGGGCCTCGACGGCCATCCCTTTAGATGACCTCCTCTTAAGATCCTTCAAGGAAGGTGGGTTGCTCCGATGAGCTTCCAGCATCCTTCAGCCTTCCTCTTCCTGCTCTTGATCCCCCTGCTCCTCCTCTTCCACTTGTTCAAAGCCAGAAGGATTGACGTCAGGATCGGGAGCCTCCTCTTCTGGGGGGAGAATCTCAAGGAGCAGGAGCCCAAAGCCCCTTTCCGCCGGTTTCGACCGGATCTCCTCCTCCTCCTCCAGATCCTAAGCGTCGTCTCCTTAAGCCTGGCCTTGAGCAGGCCCACCCTCTCGCTCCCGCGGGAAGGCTACGGACGGATCCTGCTGATCCTGGATGCCTCAGCCAGCATGCAGGCCAACGACCTCCCCGGCGGGCGATTTCAAGCCGCTAAGGGAGAAGCCCTTGCCCTCATCGAGCGTTTGAAACCAGGCCAGGAGATGATGGTCATCGAGGCCGGAAGGATCCCGAAGGTCGTTCTCCCTTTCACCGGCGAGAAGGGGAAGCTTCGAAGGGCGATCCAGGGGCTTTCTCCAAAAGATACCCCAGCCAACCTGACGGAGGCCCTTCACCTCGGCTCGACGTTGGTGAATGGCGCTTCCGCCGAGGTTCATCTCTTCACCGATGGGGCCTTCCAGGCGGATGGCCTTAAGTTGGCACGTGGCACGTGGCACGTGGCAACCGTCAACTGGCATCTCTTCGGCAAAAGCGGGCGAAACGTCGGGATCGTTGCCTTCGAAGTCAGGAAGACCTACTACGGGAGCTATGACTACCAGGCCTTCCTCTCGTTGGCAAACTATGGAGACGAAAGGGCCTCTTTTGAGTTGAAGGTCTCCTTGGATGACCACCTCTTGAGCCGAAAGCGGGTGACCCTCCCACCCCAGGTCAAGCGCTCCATTGTCATCCCCTTTACGTATCAGGGGAGTGGCCTCGTCAAGGTGACCATTGATCCTGCCGATCCTTTTTCGAGGGATGATGAAGCCCTGGCGCTCCTCCCGGTCCCCCGCCCCTTAAAGGTCCTTCTGGTGAGCGAGAGGAACCTCTTTTTGGAGCAGGCCCTGGCTTCCGACCGATCCCTTCAGGTCGATCGTCGAAAGCCAAAGGCGTATAAAGGCCCTGAGGGGTCCGACGTGGTGATCCTCGACGGCTTTGCCCCCGAGCGGCTCTCCCCAGGGCACTATCTGTTGATCGATGCCCTTTCCAAAAATGTTCCGCTGGAGGTCGTGGGAAAGACCGAGGCGCCGAAGATCCTCGATTGGGATCGTCGTCATCCTGCCATGCGCTACCTGGATTTTTCCATGGTCACGGTCGAGGAGGCGGCAAAGGTCAAGTCCCTTTCCGGGGGGAGGGCCCTCTTGGAGGCCTCCTCCACCCCCCTGGTCTACGCCTTCGAGGAGGGAGAGGTGAGAGGGGTCTTCGTCGGCTTCGATTTGGCCCGCTCTGACCTTCCCTTACGGACGGCTTTCCCTCTCTTTATCTCCAACGCCCTCCGCTGGCTCTCGCCGGAGCATCCAGAGGAGGCGCCGATCCTCTCGCCCGGTGAGATCTGGAGGGCCCGGTTTCCTTCGAGTGTCAAGGAAGTGGAGGTCCTGGACCCCGAGGGCCTTCGCCACCTGGTTCCGTTAACCAATGGACAGATGCGCTTTGCCGGGACCGCTCACGCCGGCGTCTACACGGCTAAGGCCAGGGAGGAGGAGCGAAAGGTGGTCGTTCACCTCTTTGATGAGGAGGAATCGAGGATCGTCCCTCGAGTCCGGGTGCCAGAACCTCAAAGAGAGAAGGCGAGTTACCGACAGAACGTTCCCCTCTGGCCGCTCTTTGCCGTTCTCGCCCTCCTTGCCCTGGCGTTGGAAGGGGTCCTCTTCTTCAAGCGCTCGGGGCTCTTCCCCCCGATCCTCCTTCGGGGGCTCCTGCTCTTCTTGATCGTCCTCGCCTTCCTCCGCCTTCAGATCCCTTGGCGGATTGACCGCCTGAACGTCCTCTTCCTCCTGGACACCTCCGAGAGCATCCCCTCCACCGCCATGTCTAAAGCCCTGGCCTTCATCCAAGAAGCTCTCCGCTTTCGACAGAAAGACGATACGGCGGGCCTGGTCCTCTTCGGGGAGGAGGCCTCCATCGCCATCCCGCCGACCAAAGACTTCGGTCTTCCTCCGACTGTTCCCCCTCCCCCTTCCCCTCAGGGGACCGATCTTGAAAAGGCCTTAAGGGTAGGTATTGCCGCCCTGCCCCAGGAAGGATCAAGGCGGATCGTCCTCTTCAGCGACGGGAACCAAACCAAGGGGGACGTGTATCGAGCGACCCTTCAGGCTGAAGGGGAAGGGGTCACGATCTTCAGCCTCCCCTTAAAGGAAGGGAGAGCGGGCGAGGTCCTCCTGGACGAGGTAGTCGTCCCCCAGGAGGTCCGGCGGGGCGAGGCCTTCACCGTAAAGATCGTGGCGGAAAGCGCCGAGGGGAAGGAGGGTCTCCTCTCCCTCCTCCGGGATGGGACCTTCTTAGGGGCCGAGCGGGTCCGTCTCCACCCAGGGAAGAACGTCTTCGCCTATCAAGAAGCCTTGGACCAGGAGGGCTTCCACCTCTACGAAGCCTTTCTCGAGACGGACGGGGACCAGGACAAGGCGAATAATCGGGCGATGGGCGTTGTCGCCGTCCGGGGGCGATTGAAAGTTCTCGCTGTGGAAAAGGATCTTCCCCAAGGGGAGCCTCTCATCAGGGCTCTCGAAGCCCAGGGGATTGAGGCCGAGATGGTCCCTCCCGAGGCGTTCCCCGCCACCTTAGAGGCCCTCCTGGCTTACGATGCCTTGATCTTGAGCAACGTTTCGGCCCAGAGGTTGACAAAGGAGGGGATGGCGACGATCCGCTCGTACGTCCGGGACGTTGGCGGCGGCCTCCTGATGCTTGGGGGGGAGGAGAGTTTCGGGCTCGGGGGCTATGAAAAGACCCCCGTCGAGGAGGCGCTTCCGGTCACCATGGAGGTGAAGCGCAAGCTGGAGATCCCCCCGTTGGCCCTGATTTTCGCCATTGATCGCTCCGGGAGCATGGAGCACGAGGCAGGCCGGTTCACCAAGATCGAGCTGGCCAAAGAGGCAGCCGCCTTGGTGATCAAGTTTTTGGATCCGAAGAACCAGGTGGGGGTCATCGCCTTCGACGCCTCCTCCAACTGGATCGTTCCTTTAGGGCCTGTCGTGAACAAGGATCGGATCATTCAGGAGATCAGCTCCCTAAAACCTGGGGGGGGCACCGACATGTTCCCGGCCTTGAAAGAGGCCTATCAGGCCCTTTATGAACGAGAGGCCCTGATCAAGCATGTTGTCCTCCTCTCTGACGGTCGGAGTGTCCCCGGGGACTTCGAGAGCCTTGTGAAAAGAATGGCCAAGGATAAGATCACCGTCTCGACGGTGGCTATCGGGTCGGATAGCGACATCCCCCTCATGCGGCAACTCTCCCGCTTAGGAAGGGGACGGTTCCACCAGACCGACAATGCCAAGGATCTCCCCAAGATCTTCGCCCTGGAGACCCAGCTCGCCAGTCGGGAGGGGTTGATCGAGCAATCCTTTCGTCCCCTCGTGAGCCATCTCTCCCATGAGATCCTGAAGGAGATTGATTGGGGGAAGGTCCCCCCCTTGGAGGGCTACGTGGCCACCGCCTCGAAGGCGACAGCCGATGTCCTCCTCCTCTCCCCTCAAAAAGATCCGATCCTGGCCGTCTGGCGCTACGGCCTGGGGAGGGCCGCCATCTTCGCCTCGGACCTCAAGGCCAAATGGGGGGTCCTGTGGCTCCGGTGGGAGTACTTGAATAAATTCCTGGCCCAGCTCCTCCGGTGGACCGCCCGGAAGGCAGGACCCCAGGACGTCCAGACGTTGGTCATGCTCCGCGATGGAACGGGGGAGGTGGTCTTGGAGGCTATGGATCGAAACGGGGAATTTATGAACCTCCTGGACACAAAGGCTGGGATCGTCTCTCCGGGGAATAGCCGGATCGCCATTCCCTTGAACCAGGTGGCCCCGGGCCGGTATCGAGGGTCTTTTAACGCCGAGGGGGAAGGGGCCTATCTAATCGGCGTGGCCAGGGGGAGGGATGGAAAGAGGTTCGGCTCGCACATGGCAAGCCTGGTGGTCCCCTATCCTTTGGAGCATCGGACCTATGAGGCCGATATGGCCCTCTTGGGGGAGCTTGGCAAGCTCACAGGAGGGGGGCTCCTGAAGGAGCCTTCCCAAGTGTTCCAGTTCGGACGGAAGAAGACAAGGGTGTTCAGGGAGCTCTGGCCCTGGCTGTTGGGAGCGGCCCTCCTCCTCCTCCCCTGGGAACTTGCCCTCCGCCTCTTTATCCGCCCAGGGCAGGAGACAACCCCCGGGTCAGCCTTTAGATGGGCCGGTCCGAAGGAGGTTTCCCTGTACGTGATGAGGAGGCGGCGATGAAACGGATTGTTTTGACCCTCCTCTTCGTCCTTTTGGCGACCTCTGCCCACGCCGCTCCTTTCAGGGTCGCCATCTTCCCCTTCGAAGGAGTAGGGGAGGAGGGACTGGCGGAGGCCTTGGCCGAGGCCCTCGCCCAGGGCCTTCGGGCGGTGAAGAGCGTGAAGGTGATCGAGCCTCGCGTCCTCTTGAGACCTACCGGGCGGAGGCCTCTCCAGGGATTGACGTTAGAGGAGCGGATCAGGCTGGGGCGGGCCTTAAAGGCCCGGGGGCTGATCGACGGGGCCTTCAAACAAGGGGAGGGGACCCTTCGGCTGACCGTCCGTTTCTTGGATCTCAAGGCCGACAAGGAGATCGGGAAGAAAGAGGTGGCCGGCCAAATGGCAGAGCTGTTTGCCCTGGAGGAGAAGCTCGGCTCGGCCTTCCTGCAGGCCTTTAAGCTTCCCTCACCTCCAGGGGAAACCTGGCGTCGGGCCTTTAAGCTGCCGACCCCATCGCTCCCCGCCTATTTTGCCTATGCCAGGGGACGCTGGAGCCTGGCCACATCCAGCGAGGAGGGGTACGATTCCGCGCTGAAATCCTTCCAGATGGCGTTGGAGCTGGACGAGAACTTTGCCCTCGCCCGCTATGGCTTAGGTCTGACCTTCGCCGGGTTGGGGTATCACTGGCGGGCGGCGTGGGAGTTCACCAAGGCCTTCCAGCTCGATCCTCAGCTTGCCGAGGCCTTTAAAGCCCTTGGGGATGTGATGGCTTCCACCCCGAGGAAGCTCTCCCAGGCCATGGAGGCGTATCAGAAGGCCATCGAACAGGATTCTGAATACGCTGATGCGTACGTCGGCTTGGGGGACATCAAGGCGGCCATGGGGGAGCTGGATGCGGCCCTGGCCCTCTATGAGCGGGCCTTGAAGGCCGATCCCGACAGTGCGAATGTGCACTACAGCCTGGGCAGGCTCTACCATCATGAAAGGGGCCTCTATTACGAGCCCATCGGAGAGTACCAAAAAGCCATCGCCCTGGACCCGGGGTTGGTCGAGGCCTATGTGGCCCTGGGGGAGCTCTACGAGGAGAAGGGGCTCCATCAAGAGGCCGTCCAAGCCTATGAAGGGGCCATCGCCATCGAATCCCAAAACCCGACAGCTCTCTACGCGTTAGCCCAAGCCCTGGAGAAACTCGATCAAAAGAAGGCCATCGCCGCGTGGGAACGCTACATCCAGCTTGCTTCCTCTCTTCCCTCGGAGAAGGAGTGGGTGGAGATCGCCAAACATCACCTGAAGAAGCTCGAGGAGACCAGATGACGGCAGAGGAGAAGGCGGAACGGTTTCGGCAGATCCTTCAAGCTATCGAGGCTGAGATTGGTGGGGTGATCGTTGGACACCAGGAGGTGATCCGGGGGGTTCTGATCTGCCTCTCTTCCGGGGGCCACGCCCTCTTGGAGGGGGTCCCGGGGTTAGGCAAGACGATCCTCGTCAAGACCTTAAGCCGGTGCCTGGACCTGGAGTTTTCCCGGGTCCAGTTCACCCCGGACCTGATGCCGGCGGACATCATCGGGACAAACATCATCGTGGAGACCCCTGAGGGGAGGCAGTTTCGGTTCCAGAAGGGGCCTCTCTTTGGACAGATCGTCCTGGCCGATGAGATCAACCGGGCCACGCCCAAGACCCAGTCAGCCCTGTTGGAGGCCATGCAGGAGCTTTCGGTGACGGTCGGAGGGGTCCAGCACCGTCTGAAGCTCCCCTTCTGCGTCCTGGCCACCCAGAACCCCATCGAGATGGAGGGGACCTATCCTCTTCCCGAGGCCCAGCTCGACCGGTTCTTCTTCAAGCTGAAAGTGTCCTATCCTACCGAGGACGAGCTGTCGGAGATCGTGGAGCGGACGACAAAGGCTGAGGAGGTCTCGGTCAAGAAGGTGATGGGGGCCGAAGAGGTGGAGGCCATGAAGGCCTTCATCCGGGAGATCCCCATCGCCTCCCACGTCAAGGCGTACGCCTCCAGGCTCATCCTGACCACCCACCCCGAGACCCCCTCTTCCCCCGAGCTGGTGAAGCGCTTCGTCCGCTACGGGTCGAGCCCTCGGGGGGCTCAGGCGTTGGTCTTGGCTGGGAAGGTCAATGCGCTTCTCTCCAGCCGTTTCAACGTGAGCTTCGACGACATTAGGGATGCCGCGCTTCCTGCCTTACGACACCGCTTGATCTTCAGCTTCGAGGGAGAGGCGGAGGGGATCGACCCCGACAGGATCATCGAGGAGGTCTTGAAGAACGTCCCCACCGAGGAGCCGAAGCGGACCGTCCTCTCGGGGCGCTAGAGGATGTTTCACGTGAAACATTCTGGGGTCGGGGCGCCAAGAGCCACCGTGATGATCTTTCAATAGCCTGGAAGGCCCAAGGAGAAGTGCAAGCATTTTGCTATCAAAATGCTCGCACAAGGAAGAGTCGGATGCCAACGCTCTACGTGAGGGATATGCCCGAGGAGCTGTACGCCCGCTTGAAGGAACGGGCGGCGAAAGAGCGGCGAAGCGTAAGCCAGGAGGCCATCAGCCTCCTGGAGTGGGCCCTCTCGGAGGTCGAGATGGAGGAGGCCCTGACCCACCTGATCCGCCGAAGATCCCCCCGAAAACTCTCCATCCCGTCCCCTTCCCGCGGTTCGACGAAGCTCACCCCAGGCGGAGGGCCGAGGCGGTAAGAGATCACCCCTTCCGGTCCTTGCTTTTGAGGCTTTCCACAGGGCCCTTTCGATGGCCGCCGGCTTGTAAGGGTCAGGCACACCCTGTAGTCAGATGGAGGATAGAGGGAGGATGATCGGATGACGACTAGAAATGGGGTCGCGATCGTGACGGGGGGAGCCCGGGGGATCGGGCGGGCCATCGCTTTTACTCTGGCCGAGGCCGGCTACTGGATCGTCGCGAACTACCGGAGCCGCGACCACGATGCCCGGGAGCTTGTCGAGAAGATCACCGCCGGTGGAGGGCAGGCGAAGGCCTTCAAGGTCGATGTCGGCGTTCCCGAGGAGGCTAATAGGCTTGTCCAGTCTACCCTGGAGGCTTTCGGGCAGATCGATGTCCTGGTGAACAACGCCGGGATCTCGATCAGCGGTGTCACGTTCGGGGAGTTCCCGTTGGAAGATTGGGCAGAGATGCTTCGGGTGAACCTTTTTGCCCCCTTCTACCTGATCAAGGCGGTCCTCCCCCACATGCGGGAGCGACGAAGCGGCCGCATCATCAATCTCTCCTCCAACGTGACCATCCGGTTCCCAGCCGGCTACGGCCCCTACACCGTCTCGAAGGCCGGCCTGGAGGCCTTGACCCGGATCCTCTCAAAGGAAGAAGGGCCGAACGGCATCCGGGTGAACGCCATCGCCCCCGGGCCCATCCAGACGGAGATGTTGGGGAAGGCCCTGGCCGTCATGGGGCCGGAGCGGGCTGAGGCGTTCATCAAGTCGGTGCCCCTGAGGCGGGCGGGGCGTCCCGAGGAGATCGCCTCTGTGGTCCGTTTCCTGGTCTCGGAGGAGGCAAGCTATATCACCGGCCAGGTGATCTACGTGAACGGCGGCGGGCCAGGGGGCTAAGGGAAGGATGGAGTGGGAGGCCCGGATGGCGGCTCTCAGGGCCGAGGCCCTGACCTGCCCTCGGTGCCACCTGGCAGAGACCAGGACCCAGGTCGTCTTCGGAGAAGGGAATGGGCAGGTCCGGATCATGGTCGTGGGCCAGGGACCCGGGGCCGTCGAGGACGAGACGGGGCGCCCCTTTGTGGGCCCGGCAGGTGCTCTCCTGGATCGGGCCCTGGCGGAGGCGGGCCTCTCCCGCGGACAGCTCTGGATCACCAACATCGTTAAGTGCCGGGCCACGAAAACGGAAAAGGGGAGGCTCGTGGACCGGCCCCCTTTTGCCGCGGAGGTGAAGGCATGCCGCCCCTGGTTGGAGGGGGAGATCGATACCGTCCGGCCCCGGATCATCGTCTGCCTCGGGACGCCGGCGGCCCAGGCCTTGATCAAGAAAGGCTTTAGGATGGGCGAGGAGCACGGCCAGTGGCACGAAGGGCCCTCGGGGGTCAAGTTCCTGGCCACCTTCCATCCCGCTTATGTCCTTCGCCTGAAGAGCGTGGATGAGGAGGCGTATCAGAGGACCTGGCGGGCCCTCGTCGAGGACTTGAGGAAGGTGGCCGCGGCCATGCACGAGCAAGCCTAGGAAGGGAGGCCTTCTAAGAAGTTCTGGAGCACAGTGTTGAAGAGCTCGGGCTCTTCCAGATTGGTCATGTGGGTGGCACCGGGGATCACGACCTTCTTGCACTGGGGGATGGTTCGCTGGTAGCGCTCGGCGAAGGGGATATAGGCTGTATCCCGTTCGCCGACGATGGCCAGTGTGGGGACACGGATCTCTTGGAGACGGTCAGTGAGTGAGGCCATCCGCATGATCGCTCTGGTGGACCAGGCGAGTCCCACCGGAGACCACCTGACGAGCTTGGCCTTGTGCCGCTTTACCCATTCGGGCCGCTTCTCGGAGAGGCCGCTCATAAAGGGAAGGCCGTAGAGATGATCCACGGCCTCCCGCATCTTCCCGGCCTCGGCCAGCTCAGCGACCTTAGCGAAGGCCGACATCTGCTCGGGGGAAGGGGCCTGGCTCTGGGCATCCACCAGGATCAGGGCCCTGACCATCTCGGGATGGCTCAGGACGAAGCGGAGGGCGATTCGCCCGCCCATGGAGAGGCCCATCAACGAGACACGTTCGACGCCGAGAAAGCGGAGCAACCCGTAGAGATCTTCCGCGAACACTTCGATAGAGTACCCTTGGGGGGGAGCCTCGGAGAGGCCGTGTCCCCGGTTGTCGTAGGTGATGGTCTGGTAGCGATCAGAGAAAGCGGCGACCTGCGGCTCCCACATGGCGTGGTCCAGGCTTAAGCCATGGGCCATGACCAGGGGGGTGCCCTCCCCGGCGATTTCGTAGTACAGGCGGACGCCGTTCACTTTGGTGTACGGCATCGTATCTTCCTCCTGGCTAGCCTTGAACCGAATAGCCCCCATCCACGGGGATCGCCGTGCCGGTCACGAAGTCCGAGGCGGAGCTTGCGAGGAACACGGCGATGCCCGCGAGGTCCTCGGGGGTCCCCCACCGCCCGGCCGGCGTGCGGGCGACTACCCGCTCGTGAAGCCCCGCGATCTGTTCCCGGGCCTTCCGCGTGAGGTCCGTGTCGATCCAGCCTGGGAGCACCGCGTTCACCTGGATGTTGTCCTTCGCCCA
>JACQHM010000301.1 GCA_016199025.1 Candidatus Methylomirabilota bacterium
CCAGCTCGGTGGCAAAGACATCGGCCACGGTCCCGTCCTCGAAGGTGACGTGGAGCTGGCTGTAATCCTCGATGTCCTCGTAGTCGGTGCGGAGGAACCCTCGATCCCGAAAGGTCGGGAGCCGGGTGATCTCATGCACCCGACAGGACACGGTCGCCGGCCGGATCGGCCGCCCCCCGTTCACCCATCCTTCAACCTCCTTGAGATACAAGCAGGCTGTTAACGGGTGACAGCCCTTCCCCACCAGCGATCCTCCCCCCGCATGGCGCCAGATCCCGTAGACCGGGGAGTGGGACCCGCTATGGGACTCCCCCCCGAGCATCCAGAGGATCTGGGCCCCGGTCTTCTCCACGATCTCACGCTCCTTCTGGATCGCGGGGGCATAGATCCAGTTCTCGGCGTACCCCAGGACGACTCCCCGTTGTCGCGCGGCCCGGATAATGCGATCGGCGCTGGCCAGCGCTTCTTTCACGAGCGGCTCCTTCGGAGATGTATTCCCGGCAAAGGGGCCGTTGGGAGGGCCGAAGGCACCGGTGAACGGCTTCTCGATGAAGACGTGCTTGCCCGCCTCGATGGCCTCCAGGGCCACCGGCTCGTGGGCGGCCGGTGGGGCACAGATGTCCACCACGTCCACGTGGGGGAGCATGGCACTCATGGCCGGGTACGGGGTGGCGCCGCTCTCGCGGGCAAAGGCCTCCCGCCGCTCGGGGGTGGGCGATGTCACCCCGGTGAGGCGAACATCCAGGCCAAAGACCCGCCGATACGCCAGAAGATGCAGGTGGGCTGCAAACCGGGACCCGACGATCCCAATCCTGAGGGTGGGCATGGACACCTCCTCCGCCATGATGGATTATCAATCGTTCTCCAAGGGTCATCCTCCGAATTCGAAGCTGGCCCCCTCGGCCCCTGGGATGAGCTGGAAAAGGAGATCCGATGATTGGCGGGCCTCCTCGATCAGACGGTCGAGGACCAGATCGGTATGGCCCGGGTCGTGGTGGAAGGTGACAAGCCGCTTGACACCCGCCGCGGCGGCAAATCCCAGCGTGTGGGGGATCGCGCTGTGTCCCCACCCTACGTGCTCGGGGTACTCGGCAGCCGCGTACTGGGCGTCGTGGATCAAGAGGTCCACGCCTCTGGCCAGGTCAAATCCCGAGGTCCAGTCTGCTTCCCCCAGAAAGTGGTGCGCACCCAGGGCGGGCTCGTGGTCGGGCAGGTAGGCGATGGACATCGCATTTTCGGTGATCCGGTACCCGACGGTCGGCCCGGGGTGACAGACGAGGGCGGCTGTGATTTTGAGCCCCCCAATCTCGAAGTCTCCCAGGGGCACGTCGTGGAGCGTGAGGCGGCATGGCAGGTCCCGCAGCCGGACCGGGAAGAGCGGAGGCGAGAGGTACCGGGCAAGGCGCGCCCGCAAGTCGAGGGTCGTCGAGGGTGGTCCCCAGATGTGGACCTCCTGGCCGGGCTGATCCAGGGGCTTGAAGAACCCGAGCCCCTGGATGTGGTCCATGTGAAGGTGGGTTAAGAGGAGATGCACCCGCTCCACTTCAGGGCCCAGGGTCGCTCCCAGGCGTCGAATCCCAGTCCCCGCATCGAGGACGAGGAAGGTCCCGTCGGCACCCCGGACCTCGACACACGAGGTATTCCCCCCGTAGCGAACCGTCTCCGGTCCAGGGGTCGCCAGCGAGCCTCGGGTTCCCCACAGCGTGATCCTCACGGATGGTTGGCCTCCCAAAAGATGGTCACCGCGCCCAGGTGCCGGCCACCCTGCCCTTCCAGCGGGAACGCCGTAGCTGCGATCCTTCGAGAGATGCCGTCGAGTCCCCGGATCCAGAACGTCCGATGGGCCGGTTGGTACTTCTGGAGAGCGATGACCAGGGGGAGAGCCTCCGGCGGCAGGGGCGAGCCGTCTTCGGCGGTGGGCTTGAAGATCGTGGACCACTCCTCGAGGGACATCTCGCCGGTCTCCTCGTACCGACGGCCCAGGAGTGTCTCGGCCGGCTCATTATAAAACAGGAGGTTCCCGGCCATATCCACCAAGAAGATCGGCATGGCGAGGTAACTCGCAAGCTGCCGCATGAGGATGACCTCGACGTCCTTTTGGGGCATGAACCCCTCCTCTCTCCGGCCTGAACCGCCGGATGATAAGCTTCTTCAGTAATAGGGGATACCTTTTTCTACTATAGCCCTGTGACGAAGTCAAGGGGGGTGTACGCTGACCGCTCTGCAAGGGGGACTGCCTCCCCCTCAGGACTTTTTCGATTGACTTTTCGCAGCATCCGTGATCTATTGGAACGGTCCGCCCCAAGGAACCCTTCTCGAAACCTCTCACCGTTACGCAAAAGAAAGGAGCAAAGCATGTTACGAGGTCACCGGCTTCGACAAAAGCGCTTCTATTCTTTGACGTTCGCTGTCGCCATCGGCGTCTGGCTCATCAGCGTGCCGCCGGTGGGAGCCCAGCAGGGGATGCCGAGCGGGGATCCGAGCATCATCCCACCGGGTGCCAAGCTGGAAAAACTGTTCGAGGGGGGATGTGTCCTCACAGAGGGAGTCGCAGCCGGACCGGATGGGATGATGTACTTCAGTGACATCACCTTTACCTTCCGCTGCAAAGATGAAAAGGGAGCAATGGAAGCGGGGCACATCTGGAGATACGACCCCAAGACCGGCAAGACCACCATCTTCCGCTCTCCCAGCGGGATGTCCAATGGGATCAAGTTTGACGCCCAAGGAAACATGATTGTCGCAGAAGGCGCGGACTTTGGCGGCCGCCGCGTCACCCGCACGGATATGACGACGGGCAAGAGTTACATCATCGCAGGTCGGTACAACGGCGACCCGTTTAACGCTCCCAACGACATCGCCATTGATGAGAAAGGGCGGATCTACTTCAGTGACCCACGGTATCTCGGGCACGAGCCGGTCCTTCAACCCGTGATGGGGGTGTATCGTATTGATCCAGATGGATCGATCCACTTGATCATCACGGATGCGGGAAAGCCCAATGGCGTCGCTATCTCACCTGATCAGAAGACCTTTTACTTGGTGAGTAACGACAATGGAGCGACCGGCTTTGATCGGCTTCCGCAAGGAGCGAAGACCCAGAAAGGGGTCATGGCGTTGCTGGCGTATGACTTGGCCCCGGACGGAACCGCGAGCAATAGACGAGTGCTCGTTGACTATTCTCCCGAAGATGGACCTGACGGGCTGGTCGTCGATGTGGAGGGGAATCTCTACGTGGCCGTGCGTAATGTGAAACGACCCGGGATTTACGTCTACTCGCCTGAAGGAAAGGAACTGGCCTTCATCCCAACCGAGGTACCGACCAACGTCGGCTTTGGCCGTGGGGCGGAGAGCAAGGTTCTCTACATTACGGCGGGAAAGAGCCTCTACAGGATCAAGATGATGAAAGACGGCTATCGCCTGCCGTCGAGGTAAGGGACATGCTCGGCCATCATCCCATGTTCCTCCCCTTGGAGCAACCGTCGAACCAACCGGTCGAAAAAAACACCTTTAGGGAACGAGAACGAGCCCACTGTCCTCGCCTAAAAGGGATCAAGGGCCTCACCCGACCAGGGGCGGCCTCGGCCAAGCCCGCCCCTCCCTCCTCGGCCGGTTTAGGGCGCACTGGACGACCTCGCCAAAATGGGAGAGGCTGAGCGGCTTGAGGAAGTAGGAGAAGATCCCCTTCTCTAGGACACGGCCCCCCGTCTCCACAGAGGCATCGTTGGAGAGGACGATCAAGGGGATCCACGGACGGAGCCGTTTGATCAGTTCGATGGTCTTTAAGCCAGGAAGTTCTTGCAGCTCCAGGTCGAGGATGACCAGGTCCAGCTCCTCGTCCAGGGTGGCCAGGAGGGCCTCGCTTCCCTTTTCCACCCCCCTGACCCGATAGCCCTGCTTCACAAGAAAGGGCAGCACCTCCCTTTTGGTCTCCGCGCACGAGCTGGCGAACAGGATCGATCCCATGCCTCCTCCGGTTCTCCCCATGGATTCCTCGGGGACAAGCTTCCCACCTCTGGAGGGAGCAAGGGGCATGCCAGGAATCGGCTGGGGCAGCGTTCAGAGGGACCCTTCAGATCCTTCAACAATATCAGAGGAATCCGGCAACGGAGGGAGGGAGCAAGGACAAGGGGTGAGGAGGGGGCTGGGGCAGCAGTGCCCCGCAGCAGTTGCCCCTCCCGGTCTAACCCTTCGATTCTTCTGGAGTCACCCTGTTGTGGCAGCGTTGTCCCGAAAGGACGGAAGGAGTCCCAAAGGAGGCCAGAGAGCCGGAGAACGCCTAAGAGTCTGACGTGACAGGCACAAGGTCATGGCCTGGGATCGGCCGGAACAGAAAGGTGACCGTCGGAAGAGCCGGATGGTCCATGACCAGCATCTCGTAAGGAACGGGAAACTCAGCGCAGAGCGTCTGAAGACGATCAAGCAGGCTCATGCCTCCCCCCCTGGCCTAGCCTGGAGATCCTAGCAGACTCGTCACCTTGAGGCCAGCCTGAAGGAGGCCGCCTGGCTTCCCCTCTTCCCAGACCTCTTTTGGTTCCCTCCGCCGACAGCATGCCCACCCTTCTCCCCTTCATTTTCCATGGTCACAAGATCCTCGAGGGTGACGGCCTTGAGTTCCTGCGTCACGATCCTTTGAAGCCTCAGGAAGAGGGGGCGGGCCGGGCAGCTCCGGCTCAACGGGCAACTGTTCTCACCGTGGACACAGAGGGCAAGAGAAAGGGGCCCGTCCACAGCCTCGATCACTTGAAGGAGGGTGATAGCCGAAGGCTCACGGGCGATGGACACCCCTCCCTTCCTCCCCCGAATGCTCTTCACCAACCCCGCCCGCACCAGGTCCCGGACGATCTTCGCCGAGAAGGCAGGGGGCGTCGCTTTGCGGCGGGCGATCTCCCCAATGTGGGAGGAAGGCTTTGCAGCCAGATCCAGCATGATGCGGAGGGCATAATCAGCATGTCGGCTAAGATGCATGGCGAACCTCACTTGAAGACCTTCTTATCCTGTTTGCGGATGAATACCCTTGGAGACCGCGCTCTCAACACCTCTTTCACCTTTTCCCCCGCCTTTCCAGGGCAGAGGAGATGCACCTCCTTGAAAGGGTTAGGAAATCGCTTCGCGGCGGCCGACAACCATAGGCGTCAGGAAATTCTTGTGAAAGGTTTAGCAAAGAGGGTGCCAACTGGAAAACAACCCTGCCCCCAAGGCCCAAGGTCGCTAAGTTTTCGGATTTGAAAGGCTTAGGGAGGGGAGGCAAAAGGGGAGGTCCCTCGGGATGGGGCAGGGGTGTCCCATTAATGTAAGGAGAACGCTTGGGAAGTTCCTGGAAATGCGAAAGATCGTCAAATGGGACATCCCTGACCCAATTGACCGGAGATGTCCCAACCACGAGATGAGGGCTGCTTCCTTAACGCTTCGGACGCCGGCTCGATTTTGTCCCCTTCCGTAGGACGTCATCGACCCAGGTCATCGTCGCCATCATCGAAGGGAATCCCACGGTGGGGAGAGCAAGGAGAACGACGTGGCGGATCTCCTCTGGCGTGGCCCCGGCCTCAAGGGCCAACCGGGTATGGGCATGAACTGCTCCCTCCAAACGGCCGCCGATGGCCATCCCAAGCTTCGCCAGCTCCCGGGTCTTCCGATCCAGAGGCCCCCCTTCATGGCAGGCAGCCCCCAACTGGTTATAGGCTTCCCACACCTCTCGGAACTTCGTCATAAATTGCCGATACGGCGCCGGCAGCTTCTCCATCTCCTGCCTCCTTCAAACGAGAACCTCCATCTGACGGCATCCTCCCCAGAGCTACCGAGCTTTAGGATAGGGGTAGAAGGCAGCGATCCCGCTAGGTCCTTTCCCCACCGGGATCCGCCTCACCTCTTGAAAGGTCCGGAGGTCCACCACCGAGACATCGTCGGACCCCGAGTTCGCGATATAGGCGAAGGCTGAATCCTGGCTGAACGAGATCCCAGCCGGGACCCTCCCCACAGGGATGGTTTTCACGACGTGATCCGTGGCCGTCTCGATGATGGTGACCTGATGGGACATCCTGTCGCAGGTGACGACATACCGGCCGTCAGGGCTCACCCCGAGCCAGGCGGGGACGTGCCCCACCAGGATGGTCGCCACCACGCTGTCGGTGACCACCTGGATCTTCTTGATGGCATCCGCCCACATCCCGCTCACATAGACGTACTTGCCACTCGGGGTCGCAGCCGTGAGGAACGGCCCATGGCCGACGGGGATGGTGGCAACAACCTTGAAGCGGCTGATGTCGATCACCGACACGTCGTTGGACCCGGTGTTGGCCACGTAGGCAACCCTCCAGTTCGGCAGGACGGTGAGGCCATGAGGCTCTTTCCCCACCCGGATCGTGGCGGCACGTTTGAGCGTCTCGGCCTCCACCACCGTCACATCGTTCGAACCGGCATTGGTGGTCAGGATGAACCGGTTGTCAGGGGTGACGAAGGGATGGGCCTCCCCCCTCCCCCGCTTCCACCACTTGAGGACCTTCAGGGTGGCGGGATCGACTTTTGCCACCTGGTCGGTCCCTCCATCGGTGACATAGAGCATCCCGTCCGGGCCCACATGGACGTCATGAGGCGCCTTGAACCCGGCGATGGTGGCCACCACCTTCCCGGCCTCAGGGTCAACGACGGAGACCGTCCCCCCCTTCTCGTCCGCCGTGTAGACGAAGTGCCTCGTCCCCAAGGCGGTGGAGCGACAGAGGCCCAAGGCCGCGATGGTCAAGGCCAGTGCCAAAATCAAGAGCTTCTCACGACCGATCATAGGTCCTCCAAGGCACCGGAAAGGGGAGGTGACATTTTCCCTTAAGAAGGCCCCGCCCGCAAGGCGCCTCCCCTTCCGAGAGACACTTGATGGAGCAAGAAGTCCCAAGTTTCATCCGACCTGGAGTAGCCTCGGCCAGGCCCATCCTTCCTTCTTGGGATGGTGCAGGGCACACTCGACCATCTCGCCAAAATAGGGCAAGCTGAGCGGCTTCAGGAGGTAGGAGAACACGCCTTTCTCCAAAATCCTCTGCCCCATCTCCACGGAATCATCGTCGGAGAGGATGATGAGAGGGATCCGGTGGCGAATCCGTTTGATCAGCTCGATGGTCTTCAGGCCAGGAAGCTCCTGAAGCTCCAGGTCGAGGATGACCAGGTCCGGCTCCTCGTCCAGGGTGGCGAGGAGGACCTCACTCCCCTTTTCCACCGCCCTGACCCGATGGCCCCGCTTCATAAGAAAGGGCACCACCTCCCTCTTGGTCTCCGCAGACGAGCTGGCGAACAGGATCGATCCCATGCCTTCCTCCTGGTCTCTTCGCTGGAATCGTAGGAACGCGACCACCAACCCTTTCCTTGTTTAGAAGCAACAGACATGCCATGATAAGGATCGGCAGGGAGGACAAAGGGGATCGTCAGAACCTTCAACAACAGCAAAGGGAACCCGGTGATGGAAGGAAAGGGCGGTCAGCAAAAAGCAAAGAGGAGGAAGCGGCTGGGACATTGGTGCCCCGCGACAGCTCCCCCTCCCGGTCTAACCCTTTGATTCTTTTAGACTCGCCCCGTTGTGGCAGCATTGTCCCGAAAGGACAGAGGGAGTCCCACCAGAGGCCAGAGATCCGCCGCCCCTAGTCCACCTGGACGAACGCCTCGGCCTCCTTCCTTGCGTGGTTCAGGCGACCTCCCGCCGCCAGGATCTCGATCTCCCGCGGTGTGAAATCGTGCCTGACCTGGAACGTGATCCCCTTGGTCAGGTTCTTGACGACCAGGATGGTTCCAGCCCTCACCTGCTCCAGGACCCCTTCGATGGCGAGCCGGTCCCCCTGCTCGATCCGATCAGAGTCTTGCTCGTCCACGAAGCTTAAGGGGAGGATGCCGAAGTTGATCAGGTTCGCCCGGTGGATCCTGGCAAAGGTCCTGGCCAGGACGGCCTTTAAGCCTAGGTCCATGGGGGCCAACGCGGCGTGCTCCCGGCTGGACCCCTGGCCGTAGTTCACCCCGCCCACGACGAAGCCCCCTCCCTTTTCTTTCGCCCGCCGGGGGAAGGTCGGGTCCACTGGCTCAAAGACATACTCCGCCATGGCCGGGATGTTCGAGCGAAGGGGAAGGATCTTGGAGCCGGCCGGCATGATGTGGTCGGTGCTGATGTCGTCCCCCACCTTCAACAGCACCTCGCCTTCTAAATGCTGCTCCATTGAGCCCCTGGTGGGAAGAGGCTTGATGTTCGGGCCCCGATGGATCTCGACCCTTTCAGGCTCGGAGGAAGGGGGGAGGATGGCGCTGTCATCTAACGCGAAGCGCCTGGGCCAGGGGATCTTGGGGAAAGGGCCAAGCTTTCTCGGGTCGGCAATGGCCCCGGTGATGGCGGTCGCAACGGCCACCTCGGGGCTCGCCAGGAAGATCTGGGACCCGCCATAGCGGGCCGGCCAGTTCCGATTGAAGGTCCGTAATGAGTTCACGCCAGAGCCTGGGGCCTGGCCCATCCCGATGCAGCCCAGGCACCCTGACTCGCTCAAGCGGGCCCCCGCCGCGATGAAGGTGGTGAGGGCCCCCTTTCTGGCCACGGTCTCGTAGACCTGGCGGGAACCGGGATTGATGTGGAAGCTGACCATCGGATGGACCTTCTTGTCCTCCAGGACCTTGGCCACCACCATGAGATCCCGGTAGGAGGAGTTCGTGCAGCTCCCCACGATGACCTGGCCAATGGGGGTTCCCTCCACCTCCCGGATCGGCCTGACGTTATCGGGGCTCGGTGGGCAGGCCACCATGGGCTCCAACGTCGAGAGGTCGATCTCGATCACCTCGTCGTACCCGGCATCCGGATCCGCCTGAAGGGGCTTCCACACCTCTTCCCGCCCCTGGGCCTTCAGGTAGGCCCGGGTCCGCTCGTCGCTCGGGAAGAGAGAGGTCGTCGCCCCCAGCTCTGCCCCCATGTTGGTGATGGTTGCCTGCTCCGGGACCGTCAAGGACTTCACTCCTTCCCCGCCGTACTCGAAGATCTTCCCCAAGCCGCCTTTCACCGTCAAGCGCCGGAGGAGCTCTAAGATGATGTCTTTCGCCGCCACCCACGGCTGGAGGGACCCAGAGAGCCGGACAGAGACCACCTTCGGCATCTTCAAGTAGAAGGGGGCACCGGCCATCGCCAAGGCCACGTCCAACCCTCCTACACCGATGGCGATCATCCCCATCCCGCCCGAGGTCGGGGTGTGGCTGTCGGAACCCAACAGGATCTGGCCGGGGACGGCGAAGCGCTCCAGGTGGACCTGATGGCAGATGCCGTTTCCGGGCTTGGAAAAGTAGATGCCGTACTTGGCAGCGAAGGTTTGGAGGAAGAGATGGTCGTCCATGTTTTTGAAATCTTCCTGAAGCATGTTGTGATCGACATAGGACACGGAGAGTTTTGTCCGGACCTTTGGAATCCCGACGGCCTCGAACTGGAGAGAGGCCATCGTCCCCGTGGCATCCTGGGTCAGGGTTTGATCCACCGTTACAGCGATCTCCCTTCCCGGGGTCAATTCTCCTTCGACGAGGTGTGCCTCGAAGATCTTCTGGACGAGATTCCTGCCCAATGTTCCCTCCTCCTTAAAGGCTGATGCTCCCCTGCCTCTCTCCATCAGGCGGCCCCTCCCAGAGCCGCCCCGCTCGGCGGACGAGGGCTACCAGACCCGGAGCCCCGGGGCGTTTAAGGGGGTTGTACTCACCAAGCGGGCGAGCGTGGGGCCATAGGCGATCACGACCAGCACCACGGCCATGGCAACCCACAGCCCCCACCGATCGAGGATCGCCGGGGCATGCTCGGGGCCGGAAAGGGCTTCGGCGAATGCCACCTCCACGGCTGCGGGCTCCCGGGACGCCACGACCGTCAGCCCGATGTTTACAAAGTAAAGGATCGTGCTGACAAAGAGGATCGTTCCGCCGATCCCCACGAGGGGCAGAACCGAGCGCCACTCGGGCTGGAGGTAGACCGACGCGCCGATCATCGTCCGCCGGGGCATCCCCATGAGGCCGAGACGGTGGAGCGCGTTGGAGAAGATCGCCATCCCGAAGAACCAGAACCAAACCTGGACCAGGGCCAGCCGCCGGCTCCAGAGGGCCCGGCCGCTGAGGTAGGGGACCAGCCAGTAAGTGATCCCGATGAACGTGAGGGTGACGGCCGTGCCCACGGTCAGGTGGAGGTGGCCGGGGATCCAGGAGGTGTTGTGCACCACGAGGTTCAGGTTGAAGGAGGCGTTGATCAGCCCGCCCACCCCGCCGAAGGCGAAGAGGAGCATGGCCAGCACCTGGGCGGCCAGCGAGGGATCACCCCAGGGGAGCTTCCCGAACCAGGCGACCCACCCCTTCCCTCCCCGCGCCCGCGCCCCGCTTTCCAGCGAGGCCACCACGTTGAAGAACGTCAGGAGGCTCGGGAAGAAGACCGCGAAGGTCAGGAAGGCATGGACGAGCTTCCACCCCTCCGGGATGCCCGGGTCGGTGAACTGGTGGTGAAAGCCGACCGGTGTGGAGAGGATGAGGAACAGGATGAACGAGACACGGGCCAACGGGTCGCTGAAGAGACGGCCCCCCGCCTGCCGGGGGACCAGCGTGTACCAGGAGACGTAGGCGGGGAGGAGCCAGAAATAGACGATCGGGTGCCCGGTGAACCAGAAGAGGACCCGCGCCAGGAGCGCGTCTGTCCCTCCGACCAGCCCAAGCGACCAGGGGATGAGCATGAAGAGCATCTCGGCCGCAAGGCCTAAGGACGCGATCGTCCACAGCACGAAGGTCACCAGCGACATGAAGGCGGGAAGCGGCGTCCGGGCTAAAGGGTTTTTTGCCCGCCAGGCGCGATGCGTCAGGACCAGGTTCAAGGCGACAAGCCAGGTGCCGACGACGACCAGCGTGAGCCCCACGTAGAAGGCCCAATGGGCCTTCATGGGAGGGTAGAAGGTGAACAGAACTGTCGCCACATTTCCCACCAAGGGGATCGCCGCGAGCACGAGACCTCCGGTCATGAGCCAAAAGGTCACCCAGCCGAGCGGGCGGCTTTTCAGCGGCAGGCCAAGGGCCTGGGCGGTCACGAACGGCAGGAATCCGCAGATAAAAAAGGTCGTCCACACCAGGACGTTCAACACCCCGTGGAGGCTCAGGCCGTGGTAGTAGGACTGGATGAAGGGCGTGAGCCAGGGGTAGAGGTCGAGGCCGGCGTGCTCAAGGGCCTGGAAGAGCCCGGTCAGCACACCGCCGAAGAGGGCGACCAGCGCGACAACCAGGTAGGCACCTGTCAAGCGGTTTTCAGAGGCCAGATCGGTCGTCCTCCCACCGGAAGTCCTCATGCCAAGCCTCCCTACAGGCCGTCGGTTCAGGATCTCGGCTCCACGATCACCTTTCCCCACATCGTGTGGTGGGCGATCCCGCAGTACTCGTGACACAAGAAGGGGTACTCGCCGGGCCGGTCGAAGCGGGCCACAACCCGTGCCACCCACCCCGGGAGGAGCATGACGTTGACATTGACCTTAGGGATGAACAGCCCGTGCACCACATCTTTGCTGGTGGCGACGAAGGTGACGGTTGATCCGGCAGGCACGCGGATCTCGTTCGGCGCGAAGAACCAGGTGCCGGCGACCATCCGAGCCTCGTACCGGCCGGGCCCGACCTCGAAGACCCCCGGCTGATCGAAGGGCGACGTCACGGCCAGCTTGGTAGGGTCCACCCGGCCCTCGTCACCAGGGACGTGGATCCCGGCGCCAAAAGCCGTCACGATGAGCGCGACCAGCATGCCGACCGGGATCGCGATGCTCGGAAGGATCCACGCCAGTTCGTAGAGATAGATCGTCGTACCCCGTCTCATCGTTGTTTACCCCTTCAGCCAGAGGCGTAGATAAGCGTTGGTCCAGAGCAGCGCGAGAATCAAGAGATAGATCAGCATGAAGATGAGCGCGCCCTTCGGATGCTCGTTCTCGTCCATGGCTTCCCCCTTGGCCTTCTCCTGTGACCCCCCCGGAAGGCGTGAACAGAGGAGGCAGAGGGCCTGGCAACACCCCTCTGCTCCACTAACGCTACCAGGGACGGGCCGCTTGCGTCAAGGCAAAAATACCGCCGGGCCTCTGGGCAACGCGTAGCCGCTCAACAGATCCGGGGAAGTTGTTCGCCGCTTAACATGTCAACGATGCGGCTGGCGCCGATTTTGCTCTTCAGCACCACAACCCCTGAGAAGTCCGCAGTCACGCCGCCGACGATGGAGGCCTCAGCACCGAGGGGAGATGAGCGCATGATGGCCAGCGTCCGCTCAGCATCCCACGGGGCGACAAAGGCGACGAACCGTCCCTCATTGGCCACATAGAGCGGATCCAACCCAAGGATCTCACACGCGCCCTGGACATCTTCACGGAGGGGGATGGCGTTTTCATCAATGTTGATCCGCACGCGGGCAGCCTCGGCAATTTCCACCAACGCACTGGCCAGCCCGCCGCGGGTCAGATCTCGCAGACAGTGGATTTCAATTCCCGCCTCGAGAAGTCCCATCACCAGACCGGCCAGGGATGCGGAATCGCTCTCAATGGTGCTCTCAAAGGCCAACCCTTCCCGCACAGCCATAATCGCGATCCCATGGCGTCCGATATCCCCGGTGAGGAGCACGACGTCACCGGGCCGGACATGTCTGGGCGCGATGGAGGTGTTGTGCTCCACAATCCCGATACCAGCCGTGTTGATGAAGATCCCGTCGCCACTTCCGTTGTCCACGACCTTGGTATCGCCGGTGACGAGCTGAACACGGGCTTGATCGGCGGCTCGCCGCATGGATTGAACAATGCGCCACAGCGTTTCCATGGGGAGACCTTCTTCAAGGATGAACCCGGCGCTCAAGAAGAGCGGGCGCGCCCCGCACATCGCCAGATCGTTCACCGTGCCGTTGACGGCTAATGTCCCGATATCCCCGCCGGGGAAAAAGAGCGGGTGAACGACGAAGGAATCCGTCGTGAACGCCAGCCTCACCCCACCGAGATCGATAACCGCTCCATCGTGTCTCTGGTCGAGCGTCGGATTTTGAAACACCGGCACGAACATCTTCTCGATGAGTTGGTGCATCAGTTTTCCGCCGCCACCGTGGGCAAGTAGGACGTTTGGATAGTCGGTGATGGGAATCGGACAACTGAGGGTGAAGTCAGGTGTTCGCTCCATTCTCCGGTTCTCCCTTTCCCCGGTTCTCCGTTTCTTCTTGTCTGACGCTGGCCGCTAATTGCTGACGGCTGAACGCTTGCGGTAACGATAGTAGGCCGCGCAGGCGCCTTCCGATGAGACCATGGTAGCGCCCAGCGGATGCTCAGGGGTGCAGCGGGTGCCGAAGGCCGGACACTCGTGGGGTTTCTTCACGCCTTGCAGGATCAGCCCGCTGATGCATTCCGAAGCTTCCAGAGCGGTATAACCGGCCACGCCAAAGCGCCTTTCGGCGTCGAACCCGGCGTACTCCTCCTTAAGCCCTAACCCGCTGCGGGGAATCTCGCCAACACCACGCCACTTGCGGGGGACAACCCGAAACACCTCACGAATGAGACGCTGAGCCGCTCGATTTCCCTCCCTGCGCACAGAGCGGGTGTACTGGTTTTCCACTTCCGCCCGCCCCTCCTCCAACTGCTTGATGCACAGATACACGCCTTGCAGGATGTCCAACGGCTCAAAACCCGTCACCACAATGGGGACACGATACTTCCTGGCAATGGGTTCATACTCGGTGTATCCCATCACCGTGCAGACATGCCCTGCCGCGAGAAACCCCTGCACACGGTTCCCCGGCGAGGAGAGAATCGCCTCCATAGCTGGAGGGACGAGCACATGAGACACCAGCAGGGAGAAGTTTTGGATGCCCCGCTGGTAGGCTTGATAGACCGCCATGGCGTTGGCGGGCGCTGTGGTCTCAAATCCCACCGCGAAGAAGACCACCTGTTTCGTGGGATTCTCATGGGCGATCTTCAGGGCGTCCAGGGGAGAATAGACGACGCGGATATCACCACCTTTCGCCTTGACGGCCAGGAGGTCCCTTCCTGTTCCGGGCACCCGCAACATGTCACCAAAGGAGCAGAAGATGACGTCGGGTCGTGAAGCGATCTCAATGGCCTTATCGATCAATTCGACCGGCGTGACACAGACCGGACATCCTGGACCATGCACCAGCGTGACTTCCTTGGGCAGGAGCTCATCCACCCCAAATTTCACAATGGCATGGGTCTGTCCGCCGCAGACCTCCATGAGGGTCCAGGGCTTTTTCGTCACGCGAGCAATGGCACGCGCAAACCGCTCGACGGCCTTGGCATCGCGGTATTCGTCAATGAACCTCATGCCGGGTTTTCCTCTAATTCCCTTAATTCATCCATCTGCCGCAGGTATTCAAACACCTGCTCGGCTTCCTCCTCATCAAGCCTGCTGATGGCAAACCCCACATGCACGATGACATAGTCGCCAACGTTTGCTTCCGGAACATAGGCGAGACTGACCTCTTTCACAATCCCGCCAAAGCTCACCTTGCCCGTTCGCAAAAGCGGCTCATCGCCGGTGATGCTGATGATCCTCCCAGGAACTGCTAGGCACATCTTCGCTACTCCTTGGGTCGTGAACGGGACGCCGCCAGGACCTGTCCCAGGGCAATGCCGCCGTCATTGGGCGGGATGCGTTGGTGCCAGTAGGGGCGAAAGTTTTCACTCCTCAGGCGGCGTACCGCCCGCTCGGTCAAGTACTTGTTTTGAAAACAACCGCCTGTGAGAACAACCCGCCCTTCCCCCACACGGTGGGCTATGGCGATGATGGTCCCCACGAGGGTATTGTGAAACTTGGCCGCGATCTTCCCCACGGGAACCCCCCGTCGCACATCGTCCAAGATGCCCCGCGCCATAGGCTCCCAATCAACCACCATTGTGAATTTCGGATCTTGGATTTCGGATTCCGGATTTGGAAACGATTCTTCAATCCGCAATTCGCCATTCGAAATCCGAAATTGGTAGGTTTCGTCCGTCTCGAACCCCTCCAGGGCAAATTCCAGCTCCATGGCCGCCTGTCCTTCGAATCGCGTGTCCTGGCTGAGTCCCGCCATGGAGGCAACGGCATCAAAGAGCCGCCCCGCGCTGGACGTGAGAGGCGCATTGATGTTTCTCTGAAGCATCGTCTGCAAGATCGCCCGTTCATGAGGCGAAAAGGCCTGCACCGGGGCCAGCTCTTGCATGGCAAAAAGCCCATCACCGAAGAGTTCATAGAGCAGGCCCATGGCCGCACGCCTGGGTTCCCTGATGGCCTTTCCCCCGCCGGGGAGCCGGAACCTCCGGAAATGACCGGCCCGCAGGAATGACCTTTCTGTGACCCGCAAAAATTCCCCGCCCCAGATGGTCCCATCAAGCCCGTAGCCGGTCCCGTCCCACGAGACGCCAAGGACGGATCCCTCCAGCTCGTTTTCAGCCATGCATGACAGGACATGGGCATAGTGATGCTGAACGCGGACGAGGGAACCGCCTAACCCTTCAGCAAATTGCGTAGACAGGTAATCCGGATGCGCATCACACGCCACGGTGGTAGGACGAAGCTCATAGAGCCGCCTGAAGTTTCCGACCACCCCTTTGAAGGCCTCGAAGGCTTGGGCCGTCTCCAGATCGCCAATATGTTGGCTCACAAAGACCTCCTGGCCGACAGAAACGGCGACGCTGTTTTTCAAATGGGCTCCCACCCCGAGAAGCGGTGGCATCGGCTCTTTCAGGTGTATGGGCAGCGGGGCATAGCCTCGGGCCCGACGCAGCACCAGTTCCCGCCCCATCATGACGCGGACGATGGAATCATCCACATGACGGGCGATGGGTCGGTTGTGGATAAGGAACAGGTCGGCGATGCCCCCAAGCCGTTGGAGCGCCTCGTGTTCACCGGTGCAGATGGGCTCATCAGAGA
>JACQHM010000005.1 GCA_016199025.1 Candidatus Methylomirabilota bacterium
CCCTTGGACGGCCGTACCTCCTTCTCCATTGGGGTGGCGGTGAACCCAGGGGCCGGTGACCTCGAACTGGAGGTGAAAAAGTTTCAGGAGAAGGTCAATGCCGGAGCCTCGTTTGCCATTACCCAGGCTATCTATGACCCCCAGGTCTTCCTCCGCTTCCGCCAGGCTGTCCGAGACCTCCCCCTCCCCATCCTCGTGGGGGTCATCCCCTTAAAGAGCCATGCGTTCGCCCTTTACCTCCACCGGAACGTCCCGGGCATTAAGATTCCTGAAGCAAGCCTGATCCGGATGGCTAGAGCGACCAAGGCAGAAGCAAAGGAGGTGGGCCTCTCCATCGTCCTGGAGGTGTTGGAAGAGATCGTCTCAGAGGTAGAGGGCATCCATATCATGCCCATCGGGGACCAGGAGAGCCTTGGGGCCATCTTGGCCTGGATCGCGCCTCGCCGACAGCCTTGACGGAGAGCTTTCCCTATGCTCCCCCTTGGCGGTGACCCTTGGATGGAAAAAAGGGCAGCGGCCACCATTTTTGGCCTTGACAGGCCGTTGGTGTTCGTATTATGAGTTGATTGTGAGATTGCGAATATTGCCTCCTCATCCTGGAGGTGTAAACAGAGGGGCCAATGAAGAGGTTTTTCAGCGAGCTTCGTCAAAAGATGGTAACCTCCCAGGTCTGGCGGTCCATGTTCCGCCATGACTACGCGGACACCCCCCGGAACCGGGTCCTCATGATCATGGCCAATGTCTGGCTCCACCTCCACCCTCCGAAGATCAGGCGTCACGCCCTAAGGATCCGGTTCACCTGGTGTATGGGCGGGATTACCTTTATGATGTTCCTCGTCACGGTCGTCACAGGGGTCGTGCTCATGTTCTACTACCGGCCTGTAGGTGAATACGCCTACGCCGACATGCTGTACCTGAAGCACGATGTCCCCTTTGGGATGATCACTCGGAACATGCATCGGTGGGCCGCCCACGGGATGGTCCTGGCCGTGTGGCTCCATATGTTCCGGGTCTTTATGAGCGGGTCCTATAAGCCTCCCAGGGAGTTCAACTGGGTGGTGGGGGTCATCCTCTTGACCCTAACGCTCCTCTTAAGCTTCACCGGATACCTTCTCCCCTGGGATCAGCTTTCCATCTGGGCGGTGACTGTCGGGACCAATATGGCCAGGGCGACGCCTCTCTTGGGTCACGAGGGCCCCTTCGCCGAGATGGTCGGGGTGACCCCCCGGTATGATGCGAGAGCCTTTCTCTTGGGAGGGACCCTCGTCGGTCCCCCGACCCTTCTTCGGTTCTATGTGCTTCATTGTATCTTCCTGCCCATCCTGGCCAGCCTCCTCATGATCGTTCACTTCTGGAGGATCAGGAAGGATGGGGGGGTCTCCGGTCCCCTCTAAAAGATAGGGTGTAGGGTGTAGGGTTTAGGATTTCGTGAATCCCTTTTCCAACCTTACACCCCAAACCCTAAACCCTATACCCAAGGTGTTTGAGATGGCCGAGCCTGAACGTGCGAAGGTGGTGGAGCAGAAGGCGCCTCCGGCAGTGAAACCTTCTGCGAAGCCTGTTAAGCGGCTGAGCCCTCTCGAGGACCGGCTCCACACCTGGCCGTATCTCGTCCGGTCAGAGTTCGTGTGCGCCATCATCGTCCTCGCCCTCCTGACCGTCTGGGGCATCGTGATCAATGCCCCCCTGGAGGAACCGTCCAACCCCGCCCAGACCCCCAACCCCAGCAAAGCCCCCTGGTACTTCCTGGGCCTCCAGGAGATGCTCGTCTACTTCGACCCCTGGATGGCAGGGGTAGTCTTCCCGAGCCTGATCATCGTGGGCCTGATGCTCATCCCCTTCATCGACGTGAACCCGAAGGGGAATGGGTATTATACGTTCATCGAGCGCCCCTTTGCCGTTACCATCTTTCTCTTCGGTTTCCTCATCCTTTGGGTGAGCCTCATCATCGTGGGCGTTTTCTTCAGGGGGCCGGGGTGGTACCTGTTCTGGCCTTGGGAGAGATGGGACCCGCATAAGGTGGTCGCCATCACCAATGTGGACCTCCCCTATTGGGACATCGGGGGGACCGGTCTCCCGTTCAAGTGGATGGGGAACCCTAAGGTGAAGGACCTCCCGCTGATAGGGGGGGGTGTAGCGGGAACGGCCTTGGGGGAGGTGGAGCTCCTGGGCCTCTTCCTGGTCATCGTCTATTATGGCTTGGCGGTTACCTTTTATTTGTGGAAGGTGACCAGAAGCGAAACCCTCCGGCAGTTGGGCCCTGTCCGGTACGGCATTGTTGCCTTCCTCTTTCTCACAATGATGGGTCTCCCTATAAAGATTTTCCTCCGGATCTTCTTCAACATTAAGTATCTCTGGGTGACGCCCTGGTTTAACATCTGACCTCTGGCGGGCCCCCTTTGTGAATGACCGAGGGCTTCTTTTGAGATGTCGTGGTTGAAGAGGCGGCCGAGGCCTGCGGAGAGGACGAGCCTCCGTTTCTGGTTCTTCTTCTGGAGCATGGTCCTTCTAGGGGCCACTGCCTGGGCCATCTGGGACGAGGCGAAAGTCCGCCGGCCCTGGAAGGACTACCAGCGGGAATTCCATCGGCTGGAGTACCAGAGGATCTTGACCGAGTACGAGAAAGCGAAGGAGCAGTTCCAGGCGCCGGAGACCAAGCAGACCTTGGAGAATCTTCAGGAGAAGCTCATCCAGGCCGAGGGGAGGATTGGAGGTCCTGAGTATCAGAAGGCCCGGCACGATCTGGAAGTCCTGAAGAACCGTCTCGCCGATGTCAGCCAGAGCTGGCAGTTCACCAAAAGTGAGCTGGAGGAGGCCTACTACTGGTACGAAAAGGCTCTCCCGGAGGGGGATCGCGACAAGGTCCAGCGGCGGAAGGTCGAGGTGGACCGATTGACCGAAAGGGAAAGGGGATTAAACCGAGAGGTCGAAGAGCTGACGAAGAGGGTCGAGGCGCAAAGCCGGACGGTCAAGCAGTTCACCCAGGATGTGGAAGAGGTCAAGGGAAAGATCGCCGAGCTCCAGGCCCCGCTGATTGACCTTCAGCGAAGGCTGGAGGTCATCAAGAATCGCCCCCTAGAGGTCAAGCAGGTGGTGATCGAAGGCTTAGACGTGAACGAGTTCAAGCAGCCGATCGCGCGGGTGGACCGGTGCATGACCTGTCACCTGGGCATCGATCGCCCCGGGTTCGAAGAGGTCCCCCAAAAGGTCTTTCAGACCCATCCTGATCGGGAGCTGGTCTTCGCCACCCATCCTATCGCCCGCTTCGGCTGCACCATCTGCCATCAAGGCCAGGGACCTGCTCTGGACAGTGTGGAGTGGGCGCATGGTTACATGGAGCGATGGGACTTTCCCTTGTTGAAGAGGGAGCTCGTCCATGCCTCATGTCGCCGATGCCACAAGGAGCAGGACGAGGTCCAGCTTGCCCCTTTCTATACCCAGGGCAAGACCCTGTTTGAGACGATGGGCTGTTTCGGCTGTCATAATGTGAGGGGGTACGAGAAAGCGGAGAAGGTGGGGCCGGATCTCTTGAGGATCAAGGCCAAGGTTGACCCCTCTTGGTTGATCCGGTGGATCCAAAATCCTAAAGGGTACCTCCCCCGGACCAAGATGCCAAACTTTACACTCCGGGAAGACGAGGCCATCTCGATCGCCGCCTATCTCCTTCAGGCCTCGGATCTGGAAGAACCGCCGCTGGGCCAATATCCCGGAGGGGAACCGGCCAAGGGGAAGGAGCTGGTGGCCAAGCTTGGCTGTCTGGGCTGTCACCGGGTAGGGGATGAGTTCCCTCCGCCGCCTCAGCCTGCCAAGATGGACCCGGCGGAGGAGATCCTGACCCGATTTGACTTTGCCCCGGACCTGGGACAGGTCGGGAGCAAGGTCAATGCCGATTGGCTCTTCCGGTGGGTCAAGGATCCAAAGCGTTTCAGGCCGACGACCAAGATGCCGAACCTACGGCTCTCCGATGAGGAGGCCGGTCACATCACGGCCTATCTGATGACGTTGGGAGGGAACCGTCCAATCAAGGAGCTGGAGCAAGAGCTTCAGAGGCCCGAGCGGGTCAAGGAAGGGGAGCGGCTCATCTTGAAGAGGGGCTGCTTCGGCTGCCACGAGATCAAGGGCTTTGAGAAGGCCGAGCGGATTGCCCCCGACTTGAGTGCCTTCGGGCGAAAGCGCCTCCTGGAGCTCTTCTTTGGTCACGCCTTCCACGTGAAGGAGACCTGGGAGGACTGGGCCTTTTGGAAGCTAAAGGATCCGCAAATCTATCAGACGGAACAGGCTCCTCAAATCATGCCCAACTTCGGCTTTACTGACCAGGAGGTCCTCGCCCTTCGCGTCTGGTTGAAGAGCCTGACCGGCGACGTGGCCCCGGAAGGCTACGCAAGAACCTTGAGCGATCAGGAGAAGGCCTTTCAGGAGGGGAGGAGGCTGGTCAGGAAATACAACTGTGTGGGCTGTCATATTGTCGAGGTAAAAGGGGGGAAGATCCGAGCCTACTACGACAGCCCGAACCTGGCCCCGCCTCCCCTGGAGGTCGGGGAGCTCCATGAGGGGGAGAAGGTCCAGGCCCCCTGGCTCTTCAGCTTCCTCAAGCGTCCCATTCCCTTGAGACCTTGGCTCCAGGTCCGGATGCCGACCTTCGGCCTCTCCGACGAGGAGGCAACGGGGCTGGTCCGGTATTTCGCCATCCTGGGCCGGCAGCGCTTTCCTTATGAGTTTGTCAATGGGATGGCGCCGAGGGAGCACCTCCAGGCGGGAAGAACGTTGGTCTCGAAGGACTACTTGGATTGCTTCAGTTGTCATCAGCAAGGGGAGAGGAAGCCTGAGGGACCGCCCGAGGGGTGGGCGCCGGACCTGACCTTGGCGAAGACCAGGCTCCGGCCCGACTGGATCGTCAAGTGGCTCCAAGATCCTCAGAAGATCCAGCCCGGCACGAAGATGCCCACGTTCTTTGCCGATAAGGATTCGGGACCGGAGGACATCCTGGGCGGTGATGAGGAGC
>JACQHM010000298.1 GCA_016199025.1 Candidatus Methylomirabilota bacterium
ACCATGATGGACTGGTCCTTTAACGACTACTACCCGGATCGAAAGTCCGCCTGCCTCGCCCTGGCAGGGGAGATCCGAAAGGAGGTGGAGGCGTTGATCGAGGCGGGGGCGGGGATCGTCCAGGTGGACGAGCCTGCCCTCTCCACCCGTCCTGAGGAACTCTCCTTCGCCATCGAGGCCATGCATGTGGTGACCGATGGTCTCCCGGCTTACTTCATCACCCATATCTGCTACGGGGCCTTCGAGTTCATCTATCCCAGGATGTTGGAGCTTCCCGTGGATAACTTCGACCTGGAGATGTCCAACAGCCGACTTGACCTCTTGCCCCGCTTCCAGGAGCATCCCTTCACCAAGGACCTCTCCTTCGGGATTGTGGACGTCCATTCGCATAGGGTGGAGGAGGTCGAGATGGCGAGCAACCGGGTCCGAACGGCCCGCCGTCTCCTTCCCGAAGGATCGATCTGGGTCGATCCTGACTGCGGCCTGAAGACCCGGACCGTCGAAGAAGCCCAGGAGAAGCTGAAGGTCGTCGTGGCGGCTGCCCGGCAGATCAGGAAGGAACTGGGGCATAAAGGGTGAAGGGGTGGATGGGGTTGCGGCGGCCCTCATCGTCTTGCTCCATCAGACGGCAACAGGGAGCTTCTTCGTCTTGTTGGCCGCCCCAGAAGGGCTGAGGAGGAGAGGCTTTCTCAAGGTGGTCGCCTTCACCGCCCTCGCCCTGGAGGGGGTCATCTTTGGCGTCTCTTTCGCCCTTACCGGAATCACCCTCTGGATGGTGGGCTTCTCTCTCGTTGCCATCCTCTTCACCGGCTCCCTCTTCCTGAAGGAGGCCGAGAAAGGCTTCTTCATGTACCGCCTCCTGGTCCTGATCGGCGTCCTAACCTTAGCCGCGAGCGCCCTCCCCTTCCGGATCGCTTCCTCCCTCTCCTTCAACGATGGTTTCCTCTTCCTGAATTTCTTCCTTTCCGCCCTCCTCTTAGGGTCGGTGACGACGGGGATGCTCCTCGGCCATTGGTACTTGATCGAGCCCGGCCTTTCCATCAAGCCCTTGAAGCGGCTCACGGCTCTTTACGTCCTCTCCACCCTGGCCCAAGGCTTTTTCATCCTGGTCACCCTGGGCCTCTTAGCTTCCACGGGAGACGGTCCCCCGAGAGCCTCTCTCTTCCTCTCCCAGTATGGACTTATCCTGGCCGGACGGGTGGGGGTGGGCATCCTCGCCTCTGTCGTCTTAGGAATCTTGGTCTGGGAAACCCTGAAGATCCCACATACTCAAGCGGCCACAGGCCTCCTCTACGTGGCTGTGGTGATGGCTGTCGTAGGAGAGTTCCTGGGCCGCTATCTGTTGGTTGTGAGTTTGGTTCCGCTGTGAGGACAAGGACACACAAGAAGGGACAAACGTTGGATGTTGAACGATCTTCGAGGACGGTGATGGGGCAACTCTACAAGATTGGAACTGTGAGAGATCTGGCCCCGGGCGAGGGGAAGGTCATAGAAGTTGACAGGCATGAGATCGCCCTGTTCAACGTCGAAGGGACCTTCTATGCGTTAAACAACATCTGCCCGCATCGGGGAGGGCCCCTCGGAGAAGGCTTTTTGGAGGAGGGGATCGTGACCTGCCCTTGGCATGGCTGGAAGTTCGACGTGACCACGGGGGTCTCGCCGAAAAACCCCCGGGCGCAGGTGGCCTCGTTTCCGGTCAAGGTCGAAGGCGAAGATATCTACGTCGAGCTCCCCGAATGACGAGGAGAGGTTCAGGTGGGACTTCCTAAGACCGCAGAGATCGTCATTGTCGGGGGAGGGGTCGTCGGGTGCAGCATCGCCTACCATCTGGCGAAAGCGGGCTTACGGGACGTTGTCGTCCTGGAGAAGGACATCGTCGGGGGTGGCACCACCGGCCGTTCGGTCGGGGGCATTCGACGACTGTTCTCGACGGAGATCCATATCCAGCTCTCCGTCGAGTCCTTGAAGCTCTTTGAGGCCTTTCGCGAGGAGACGGGGGTGGACCCCGAATTTCGACCGGTGGGCTACCTACTCTTGGCCACGTCCGAAGAGGAGTGGAACCTCTTCCAAGAGGGAGCCTCTCTTCAGCGCCGCTTTGGGGTTCCCGTGGAGCTTCTTTCCCCCCAGGAGGTTGAGAGGCTCCTTCCTCCTTTACAGACCGATGATCTTTTCGGCGCCTCTTACTGCCCGACCGACGGCTATGCGTCTCCCCACGAGGTGACCCAGGCCTATGCGAAAGGGGCCAGGAGGCTTGGTGTCAGGATCGAAGAGGGGAGGGAGGTGATAGGGGTCGGGGTCGAAGGGGTGAGGGTGATGAAGGTCATGACGAGGGAAGGCCCCATCGCCACCAGGGCCGTCGTGAATGCCGCCGGACCCTTCGCCAGAGAGGTGGGGAAGATGGCCGGTCTGAAGATCCCGGTGAAGCCTGTCCGGCGCCAGGTCTTCGTCACGGGGCCTCTTTCAGGGCTTCCTTCAAGGGTCCCCATCACCATCGATTATCGAGAGGGCTTTTACTTCCGGCGGGAAGGGGAGGGGGTCCTCTTCTCAGGCCCGATGGATGAGGCCGAAAGCTTCCAAGCCTCTGTGGAATGGGAGGCCGTCGCCTTAGCGGCGGCGAAGGGGGCTCATCGCCTCCCCCTGTTACAGGAGGCGGAGGTCATCAGGGGGTGGGCAGGCCTGTACGAGCTTTCACCTGACAAACATCCGATCCTCGGCGAGGCCATTCACCCCCGGGGGTACTTTTACGCCGTCGGCTTCTCCGGCCATGGCTTCATGCACGCCCCCATCGCGGGGAAGCTCATGGCCGAGCTGATCCAGGATGGAAAAGCGACGAC
>JACQHM010000044.1 GCA_016199025.1 Candidatus Methylomirabilota bacterium
GTCTACAACGGCGAGATCTATAACTTTCCGGAGCTGACGAGGGAGTTACAGAAGAAAGGGCATCCCTTCCGCTCCAGGAGCGACACCGAGGTCCTCCTCCACCTCTACGAAGAAGAAGGCGAGAATCTGGTCTACCGGTTAAACGGGATCTTCGCCTTTGCCCTGTGGGATCAAAGGCGGCGGAGGCTCTTCCTCGCAAGGGACCGCTTCGGGGCCAAGCCCCTCTACTATACCCTGTCGAACGGGCGGTTGATCTTCGCCTCCGAGATCAAGGCGCTCCTGGCCGTCAAAGGGGTAGAACCGAGGGTCTCTTTGGAGGCCCTGAACGAGTACTTCACGTTCCAGAACCTGTTCAGCGATCTGACCCTCTTCGAGGGGGTCAGGATCTTAGAACCCGGCCACCTGTTGACCGTCGAGGATGGGAAGATCACCCTCAAAAGGTATTGGGACCCTCTCTTCCAGGATCGGGGATGGTCTGACGAAGAGGCCGTCGAGCGCTTAAGGACGGTCTTTGAACAGGCTGTGAGAAGGCAACTCGTGAGCGACGTCCCGCTCGGAAGTTACTTAAGCGGCGGGATGGACTCGGCCTCCTTAGTCGCCGTGGCGAGCCGCTCGATCCCCCGGCTGATGACTTTCACGGGTGGCTTCGACCTCTCCTCCGTCTCGGGATTGGAGCTGGCCTTCGATGAGCGGAAAGACGCCGAGCTGGCGGCCAGCACCTTCAAGACTGAGCACTACGAGATGGTCCTCCACGCCGGGGATCTGGCATGGTCTCTCCCTCGGGTCATCTGGCACCTGGAGGACCTCCGGGTCGGGATGTGCTATCAAAATTATTACATCGCCCGCCTAGCGAGCCGCTTCGTGAAGGTCGTCCTTTCGGGGGTAGGAGGGGACGAACTCTTCGGCGGCTATCCATGGCGGTACAAGGTCATCCAGGAGTGCCGGGACCAGGCCGAGTTCGATCAGCGGTATTACCGCTCCTGGACCAGGCTCATCCCCGACGAGGAGAAGCCTTCCTTCTTCACGCCAGAGGTCTGGGCCGTTGTGAAGGATCATCATCCCTTCGAAGCCTATCGGCAGGTGGTGGAGAAGGCCAGAGGCCTAGACCCCCTCACGCGGGCCCTCTACTTCGAGGCCAAGACCTTCCTGCATGGCCTCCTGGTCGTCGAGGATAAACTCAGCATGGCCCACTCCTTAGAAGCCAGGGTCCCCTTCCTGGACGACGAGCTGGTCGAGGCCAGCCTTACGATCCCCTCCCGGTTGAAAATTCAGAATGGCGAAGGGAAAGTGATCTTACGAAAAGCCATGCGGGGGCTCCTCCCGGAACCGATCCTGAAAAAGAAGAAGCAGGGCTTCAGCCCGCCCGATGCTTCGTGGTATCGGGGAGAGAGCCTGGAGTATGTCAAGAAGATCTTGTTGGACCCAAAGACCCTGGAACGGGGGTATTTCCAGCCGGCCTCCATCAGGCGGATCGTGGAGGAGCACCTGAGCGGGAGGGTCAACCACCGGCTCCTCATCTGGTCCCTCCTCTGCTTTGAGTGGTGGAACCGGATCTTTCTGGAAGGCCTCGACAAGGAGGGTTTTGCATGAACGCTGTGAAGGCGACCACCTTCGCCTTGAAGCTCGCCCTCCGCCGGCCCAAGGGCTGGTTAAGCCTGATCCTGAACCAGATGGCCGCCATGGCCCGGTGGGAGTACGTCCCTTGCCTCCCCGTCCATGTGACCGTTGAGCCGACCAACGCCTGCGACATGGGCTGCCCCGTCTGCGAAACGGGGGCCGGGATCCTGGAGCGGCGGACGGGACGGATGACACTGGAGCATTTCCAAAAGATCGTCGATCAGATCGCCCCCCATGCCAATACCCTTTTCTTCTATTTCATGGGCGAGCCGTTCCTCTACAAGGATGCCTATGCCATGATCAGATATGCCAAGGAGAAAGGGATCTCCGTGGACACCTGCACCAACGGTCACTTCGTGGATGCCGAACGGCTCGTCTGGTCTAGGCTGGATGAGATCAGCTTCCAGATCGGGGGGATCACCCAGAGGACCCACGAGATCTACCGGGTCAAGGGGAACCTGGAGCGGTCTCTGGAGAACCTCCAGGCGGTCCTGGCCGAGCGGGAGAGGCAGGGGACCAGGCACCCCAGGGTGAAGCTTGGCTTCATCGTCATGAAGCATAACGAGCACGAGGTGGAGGAGTTCAAGAGGCTGGCAGAGAAGCTTAAGGTCGATCAAGCGGTGGTCATTGACCCGTGTGTCCGGGATATGGATCAGGCGAAGCAATTCCTCCCCAGGGACGAGCGGTACTGGTTCTACGATCAGGAGGCCTTCGAACGGGGGATGTTACGGCCAAAGCTCATCCCCAACAACGAGTGCTGGTGGATCTGGCACTCGACCCTGATCACCTGGAATGGAGACGTGGTCCCCTGTTGCCGGGACCCCCACGGCCGCCACGCCATGGGGAACGTCCTAAAGGAGCCGTTGAAAGCCATCTGGAACAACGAGCGGTACCGGGCCTTTCGCCGGAGGATCCTGACAAACCAGAGGGGGATCGACATCTGTAGCCTCTGCTCGAGCTACGGCCTCCCCGAACTCAAAACCTTTGAGTCCTGACCCTCATGAGAACGATCCTCTTCCTGGTCCCGGCGACGTTAGAGGCCCTGGAGCAGAAGGGGGTTGCCCCTATGATCCTGGAGCGGGACGAGTCCGGCTACTTTGACCACGTCTTCACCGTCCACTTTCCGGCGCCCGGGGAGCGCACGATCCGATTGAATCCCCGCCACACGGTCATCGAGGTCTCCCAAGGTCGCTCACCTTTCTTCAAGAACGCCAACCCTTCACCTTTCATCCGCCTCCTCCTCCTTGCCTCCACCCTCCGTTTCCTCTTGAAGATGCAGAAGCTCATCCGACTGGAGAAGATCGCCCTCATCCGCGCCACCGAACCCTACCAGCGGGGCCTCTACGCCTTCCTCCTCTCGAAGCTCACCGGCGTCCCCTGGTGCGTCTCCCTTCATGCCGACTACGAGAAATGCTTCGAGCTGGACCCTGAACGGGGCGCCCCCCGGGTCTTTGGCTCACGGCTGTTAGCGAAGCGCCTGGAACAGTTCGTCCTCGCTCATGCGCCGATGGTCCTGGCGATCCGGGAAAGCCTTGAGGCATACGCCGTAAGGAACGGGGCCGATCCGAAGAGGATCAGGATCATCCCCCACGGGATCCAGATGGATCAATTCCTGAAGCCCAGCGATCCCCGGTTCAAAGAGAGGTTCACCCTCGAAGGCCGGAGAGTCATTACCTTTGTGGGGCGTCTCAGCAAGGAGAACTATGTCTTCGACGTCTTGGCGATCGCGAAAGCGGTCGCCTTCCTTCGAAGGGATGTGGTCTTCTTGATTGTCGGGGATGGGGACGAGCGAGGGGCTTTAGAGGCAATGGTTGACCAGCATGGCCTCCAGGGGCATGTCAGGTTCTTCGGGTTCCTCCCCAGGGAGCAGGTCGCCGACTTCCGGGTCAATGCCGATGTCAACCTCTGCCTGATGGGCGGCTTCAGCCTGATCGAGGCCGCTGCGGCGGGGCGCCCTCTGATCGCTTACGATGTCGAGTGGCATCGGGAGCTCGTCAAAGACGGAGAGACAGGTTTCCTGATCCCGGAGCATGACGTCCAGGGGGCTGCCGCCGCCATCTTGAGGCTCCTGGAGAACCCTGACCTGGCCGACCGGCTGGGGAAGAGGGCAAGGGAACTCGCCCTGGAGCGGCACTCCCTCGAAGTGGTAAGCCGGATCAGGATCCGGTGTTATGAGGAGCTGCTCAGTTCTTGTCACCCTGAGTGAAGCGAAGGGTCTCGTCTTTGCCTAACATGGCAAGATTCTTCGCTTCGCTCAGAATGACAACGGCGGTGTACAAGAGGTTTTGTTAGGCGCTCTAAAGAGTTTTGGACAAGGGGTGAGGGTATCAATGGTGAAACCTCTCGATAAGATTCGACAGGATGACCCGTGGTATACGGCTGACCAACGGGCGGCGGCTGAATCTCCCCACCAGCGACGGATCATCAGGAAAAGGATCGCCTTCCTTTTGAAGGCGATCGACGAGTTCAAGGCTTCAAAGACCTCTCCTGGCCCTCTCAGGATCCTGGATGCCGGTTGCGGGGACGGGGTGCTCCTTAAGACCCTGGCCGAGCTCCCCAACATCCAGCTCTTTGGTGTGGACTATAACCCCCTCAGGGTCCAACGGGCTCAAGCGAGGGTGCCATCGGCCACTGTCAAGGAAGGGGACCTCACCTCGCTGGAATTCCCCAATGGATCCTTTGACATCGTCGTCATCAGTCAGGTGTTGGAACACATCCAGGATGATCTGGTCGTGCTGAAGGATCTGGCCAGGGTTTTGAACAAAACAGGATGGCTCCTCTTAGGAGTGCCGAACGAGGGTTGTCTCCTGGCCAGGTTGAGAAATCACCTCTTGCAGCCCGACATTGCCAGGACGACCGACCATGTCCATTTCTATACGGAACGAACCATCCGGCTTCTCCTCGACAAAGCAGGGTTGGTTGTGAACTCCCTCATGCGGGAGGGGTTCTTCACACCCTACCTGCCGTTGCACTCCTGGTTTGCCGCTCGGGAATGGGGCCATCGAACCCTGGAAGGGCTGGGGAAGGTGTTTCCCTCCCAGGCCGCCGGAGTCTATCTGATCTGCATGAAGAGGGCAGGATGAAGGGCTGGGAGTTTCTCCGCTGTTCGGACTGCGGGGAAAAGATCGAAACGACCTCGCGATCCCTGGTGTGTACCGGCTGCGGGCTGACCGGCTCCCTGAACGGGAACGTCGCCACCTTTCCACGCCGAACGCTAGAGCCCATGAAAGCCCCAAGAGAACCCTTTCGGACCCTCCTCCGAAAGGTTGATTCCTTCCTCCATCCCCTCCGGGGGAAGCTGAGCCCGTTCAGGTGGTATGCCGACCGCCGGATGGAGCGGTATTACGAGCGCTGCCTCCTGGATTCTACCCTCGCCGAGGAGTTCCGGAGGCACTACCTCCCTATGGCCCTTCCGGGGACAACGGCCTTAGATGTCGGCTGTGGGCGTGGCCGGATCGCGGCCCTCCTCGTCCAGCTTGGGTTTGACGTTGTCGGCCTGGACCTTTCCCCCCAC
>JACQHM010000288.1 GCA_016199025.1 Candidatus Methylomirabilota bacterium
ACCTGGTACGAGCACCAGAACGGACACCAGGAGAGGCAGTGCGACGTATGGGCGGCCACCTGTGACATCTGGAGCGTAAATCTAGCACTTTGTCAAGGTTCAAGCGACGGGTGGGGGTTGCCCCAGCGGCTGTTCTGGCTAGACTTGAAGCGTCGCCATGGCGGTCAGGATCGGGGTCCTGAAGACAGTCGCGAGAGATCTCCTAGCGAAGGTCCCACCGGAGGACCCGCTCCCGGACACCGGCGAGATCCTTCAAGATCAACTCCACGGACCGGGTCTCCTGACCGATGAAGGGCCTCCCCGAGGCATCAGCGGCAGGGAAGGTGAGCAGCCCGGACCGGTGGTGACCGCTTCCCTGCGGGTTCTCCCACCCAAGGGCGCGAAGCGCCTCCCCGGTGTCGTTCCTCAAAAGCGCAAGTTGCTCGATCGGGTAGGCATCCAGGGGAACCGAGTGGGTATCCAGCTTCACCGCAATCCCCAGCTTCCCGTCGCCGATGAGGCCACGATAGGTGGCCTCGACGGTCACCCCACCCGCTTCGTTGGTTCGGGTCTGGGAGGACGCCGAGGGGCCGGCCTGTTCCACTTTGGCCTGGGGGCCCATCCCCTGGCCCATCATCCCCTGCATCATGCTTTGACCCATCATCCCGCCCTGGCCCATCATCCCCTGCATCATGCTTTGACCCATCATCCCGCCCATCGGCATGCTCATCCCTTCCTTTTCGAGCAGGGCCTGAAGGGTCTTCTGTTGATCGGCATTCAGGAGGGATCTCCCTTTCTCGATAGCCTTGATCCGGCCCAGGCGAAGGGCCACGTGGAGGGACTCGACCTTCCGAAGGGCTGCCTCGACCAATCCAAGGTCTACGGGTTCCTTGCCAAGCAGCTCCCGCAGTTCCACTTCCGCCACCTGGATCTCCGCCGATTGTCGGATCGCCCCCTTCTGAAATTCGGACCGGATGGCGGTGAGGGCTTCCTTCTGCTCGGGGGTGAGCTTCAGATCCTCCTGATGGCGAAGCATGAAGGTGATAAGCGGCCGTTCAGCCCACGATCGGGGTCCACCCATCATGCCGTGGCCCATGGACTTCATCATGCCTGGGCCCATCATCCCGCCCATGGGCGATTCCTGGGCCGAGGCCAACCCTGTGAAACCGGCCAAGGCCACGGTGACCAGCATGATGGAACCAACGTGTTTCCACCTGATCATTTTTTCCTCCTCCTCATCTCTCCAAGGGGTTCATTCACCGGTTCTTCCAACCACCGACCTTGAGTAAGGACGGACACCCCGCCCGGCTTCTCAGGGAGCCCCTGACGTCTTTCCCATCTTGGCCTTGAGGGCCGCCAGGGCCTGCTCCACATCCTGCCCGGCCTCCAGCTCCGCGAACCGCTTCTCCAGGGCCTCGCCGGTCAGCTCCTCGGACAGCTCCGCCGAGGCGGCCGCCTCCGCCTCCACCTGCTCCACCTTCGCCGCCATCCGCTCAAAGGTGTCGAAGGCGCTCGTATCCGTCAGGCCGGTCATGGTGTCATGGATCCGCTTCTGGGCCTCCGCCCGCCGCTGCCGAGCGACCAGGAGGGTCTTCTTCCGCCGGGCCTCCTCGATCTTCCGGTTCAGCGCCTGGAGGGCCGTCCGGAGCTTCTCCGTGCTCTCCTTCTGGCGCTCCCATTGCTTCTTGTAATCGAGGCCGTATCGCTCATGCTCGGCCTGGCGGCGCAAGGCCTCCTTGGCCAACTCGTCGTTCTCCTTCTCGACCGCTAACCTTGCCTTCCGCTCCCATTCCCGGGCCTGCTCGACCTCGTTCCGGTACTGTTGCTCCAACCGCTTCTCATCGGCGATGGCCGCCGCCACCTCCTGTTTGGCCTTCGCCAGTTGTTCCTGCATGTCGAGGAGGATCTGGTTCAGCATCTTCTCGGGATTCTCGGCCCGGTTGATGAGATCATTTAAATTGGCCTTGAGAACGGTCATGACCCTCTCGAGGATCCCCATGGTCTACCCCCTTCTTGTGAAACGCTTCTCGTTCCTTCCCCCGCCGGCCTTCGTCTCGTTACCCCCGATACGGGTTTAAGGACTCGAAATGGCCGGAGACGGCCAGCTCCAGCGCCTCGATGGAGGCCTGGAACTCGTTGAAGTCCAGGTTCTCCAGTTGGAGTGTGTCGATCAAGACGATGTTCTCCCCCTCGATCCCGTAGGCCCCATGGACGAGATCGGTGGCATTGAGCTCCAAGAGGTGCCGAAAGAGCGCCTCCCGGTTCGTCGGGGGGACCTCCATGACCTTCACCCGGAAGAGCACAATAGGTGGGTCAGAGGCCACCGCGATCTTCCCCACCTTGTTCTCCTCGTCGTGGATGACCCACAACCCCTCCTTGACCGTTTCATAGGGAAGCCCCAGTTGAACCAAGTAGCTCTCGATGTCCTCGTGCGTCCTCATCGTCCTCTCCTTCCCAAACTAGAGTCCTGTCTGCCCCCTCCGGGCGGTGCGCTAAACGATGGCCGCGGCGATGATGATGGCCATCCCCAAGATGATGGCGGCGACCACGATCCCCAAGGCAATGTTCTGGTCCTCGACCAGCTCCTTCCGGAGCGAGTAGGGCGTGACCAGCTCGTAGAAGTAGTAGCCGCCGATGAGAAGCAGCATCCCGACCACGCCGTACACCAGGGAGATGACGAGATTCCCCCAGGCGGCCCCCCGGGCCAAAGGCGGCGTTGGGAGGGCCTGCTGCCCAAAGGCCTGGCCCGCCTGAACCAGCATGGTCAGGGCCCAAACAATTCCATTCAACGTTTTCCCCATCAATTCCTTCTCCTCGCGACCGGCCTCTCCCGACAGGAGAGTCGGCCCCCTTATAAGGGCTCAAGCTCCGGGTACTCCGCGATCAGCTCCTCCTCTGTCAGGGCCTCATCTTGAGCCTCCGGCGTCCAGATCACCTCCATGCCCAAGAGCTGGCCGGGCGGGAGGCCCCCCATCTTGGTCAGGATACGGGTGATGTCGGCCTCGGTCGGATGGGCGATGGTATCGAAGACGGGAAGGGTCACGGCAACGATCACCGTGACCATCAAGTACCCGCCCACCGGGCGTTCCTCTCCCTCGATCTTGCCCCTGTCTTGGGCCTCCTCAACGCCGAAAGTCACCTCCCGGGAGAGCTTCATCCGCTCCTGGGTCACGACCTCCTGGAAGAGGGCCTGGGCCTGATCCTGGTCCTCAGCGCGTTGAACCTGCCAGAGGGCGTACTTCCAGTATTCAGGCGCCCGGCCCAAGGCCACGGCGGTCTCCGTCAGGAGGGTCGATACGCCCTCGGGCGAGTCGATCATCCCCTTCTTGGCCAATTGCTTAAGCTCGTCCTGGATGAACCGGGCCGTGGCGAACAGGCCGAGCTGGAGCTTGGCGATGGTGTACGTCCCACGGCCCCTGGTGCTTTGCCCGTACCCCCACCACCGGCCGCCGCTCAGTCTTGTCCAGATGTCGTTAATCAGGATGAAGAAGATGAACCCCCCGATGACCAGGACCAGGATCATGTCCGTCGTGGCAAAGGCACCCCCTCCAAACGGGAGGGGCGCCACGAAGAACCCGGGGGAGGGCACCGGCACTCCCCTATAAGGGCGGAAGGGGTCCTCCGAATACCGCCCCGGTGAGCCCGGGCGGGTCGGGAAGCCTCCAAAGGACCGTTGGGACCGCTTGAACCCGGGGCTCCCCCCAAACCGCCCCCCGGCCTGCTTCGCCCCTGCCTGCCCAGCAAAGCCAAAGAGGAGGAGGATGACCACCCCGGCAATCCATCGACGGCAGCCCTGTGTCCTCATCTCGCCCACCTCGTCTCCAAACTCTCTCGACAACCTTTCCGTCACCGACTCCCTCTTTCATGATGCCCCGGATGACCTCCGGCGTCAAGTGTATCCTCTGCCAGGCTCCCGGACTTCTCCGCTCCCATCTCTTCGTGCCTATGCCCTCCATGCCCCCCGTGCAGCCCTAAAAGATGCAGGAGGGGACAGGCCAACGCGAGCAACACCAGGAAGATCTGCCACGGGCTGACCCCCAAGACCAGCAGCCCTCCCAGGACGACGATGGCCCCGCTGACGATGGTGCGCCATGACCGCTTGAACCACATCTTTTATCCTCCTCTCTCGAAACCTTTCAGCCGCTCGGCCACCTCCAGGAGCGCCGTCTTCCTTAAAGCCCGGAGCCGCTGGTACTCCTCCGGCGGGAACCCCCCCGCCTCGAAGGCGTCATCCAACTGCGCC
>JACQHM010000289.1 GCA_016199025.1 Candidatus Methylomirabilota bacterium
GAGGCGGAGATCGTCCGGCGGAACGAGGCCCTGGCTGCCATCAACGCCATTGGGACGGAGATCACCGCCCTCCTGGAGGTAGAGAGGACCCTCCGCTCGGTGGTCGAGAAGGCCGGACAACTGTTAGGGACCGAGGTGGCGGCCCTGTGTTTGATGGACCAGAAAGGCTGTCTCGTCCCCCGGGCCGCCTTCGGCCCCCGGGCCGCCTTCGGCCTGGAGGTGAGCAGGGTTAACCATCACGGTTGGGCGACGAGCTGTGTAGCCGGATCCTCCCTCTCCTTCGATCCTGGAGAGCAGGTGTTGACGTGCTCCGGGATCAAAGCGGAGTACATGAAGGCCCACCTGGCAGCCCCGTTAAAGAGGGAGGGGAAGGTGATCGGGGCCCTCTGTGTCGCCGACCGCTCGCCCCGCTCCTTCACCCCGCTGGAAGTGGAGCTTTTAAACGGCCTCGCGACCCAGGCGGCCATCGCCATCGAGAACGCCCGGCTCCATGAGCAGCTCAGGAACATGGCCGTCATCGAGGAGCGGCACCGGATCGCCAGGGAGATGCACGACGGCCTCGCCCAAAGCTTAGGTTACCTCCACCTCAAGCTCGGCCAGGCCGAGGAGATGCTCGGCTCGAACCGGGAGACCGAGGCGATGGCGGAGCTTAAGGAGATGAAGAAGGTGGCCCGGGAGGCCTACGAGGAGGTCCGCCAGTCGATCCTTGGTCTCAGGACCATGGTCTCCCGAAGCCTTGGGCTGGTCCCCACCCTGGTCGAGTACCTCCGCAACTTCGAGGATCAAACGGGGATTGCCGTCGAGCTCAGGATTGCCGACGAGGAGGCCACCCGGTTCCTCCCTCAGGCCGAGATCCAGCTCATCCGGATCATCCAGGAGGCCCTGGCCAACATCAGGAAGCATGCGAAGGCGGAGCGGGCGTGGGTGACTTTCGACATCGAGGGGGAGTTCGCCAGGGTTGCCATCCGGGACGACGGCAGAGGGTTCGATCCCGAAGAGGTCAAGAGACAGGGTTCGACCTCCTTCGGCCTGCAGACGATGCGGGAGAGGGTCGAGGGGATCGGGGGGGCTCTGGCCATCACCACAGAGCCGGGCTGGGGGACTACGGTAGAGCTTCGGTTGCCCCTGGGCCGATAGGGGGATGCCATGAATGCCATTAGGGTGCTTTTGGTCGATGACCATGCCCTCTTTCGGAGCGGGCTGGCCGGCCTGCTTGGAGGGCAGAGGGGCTTCGAGGTGGTGGGGGAGGCGCAGGATGGGCAGGAGGCCTTCGAGAAGGCTAAAGCGCTGATGCCCGACGTGATCTTGATGGATGTCTACATGCCCGGGATGGACGGCCTGGAGGCCACCCGCCGGATCAAGGAGGCCCTGCCTTATGTGAAGATCGTGATCCTGACCGTCTCCGAGGAGGATCAGAACCTCTTCGAGGCGATCAAGCATGGAGCCCAGGGGTATCTCTTAAAGACGATTGAGGTGACGGAGCTGTTCACGATGCTTCAAGGAGTCTCCCGGGGCGAAGCGCCCATCTCCCGCGCGATGGCGGCCAAGATCCTGGGGGAGTTTGCTAGGCGAAGCCAGAAGGCGTCAGCGCCCGGTTCGGAGGAGAAGCTTTCCCCACGGGAGCGGGAGGTCCTGGAGCTGTTGACGCAGGGGACAACCAACAAGGAGATCGCCGGCGCGTTGGGGATCAGCGAGAACACCGTCAAGAACCACCTCCGGAACATCCTGGAGAAGCTCCACCTCCAGAACCGGGTCCAGGCTGTGGCCTACGCTTTGGAGGAAGGGCTGGTGAGCCGGAAACGGTCCGATTAGCGAAGAACCTCCGGGACCTCTTCCTTCAGCTCCTTGTGAAGCCCTTTCCGGAGCTATCGCTCCCCTTTGACTTCCACCAACTCTTTCTAATCGGCTCCGGGTCTTCGAACGTTGAAGGTCCTGGAGGAGAAGGCCGGTGTGGCCGGGCCCCTGGAGCTCAGTGGACCGTCCCGCACCAGACGGTAAAATCGGGCTGCCACGAAATGGTAGCTTGCTCAGGAAATTCAGGGGGTTATGACCATTGGGGATTCTTATGTTGGAATTTCAGTAAACTTACGCCGTCCCCAAAAGGGAGAGAGGGTGGAAGAGAGGAGCCGCTCGACGCGGGCCTGGAGGCTTTACGGCCGGTGAAGCCCTGCCTCGTAGGTGGGAAGGTCCACGACGGCAAGCCCTCTTTTTTGGGCATACTCTTCCACCTTCTGGATAACCTTGGCTCGAACAAAGGGAATTGGAATCCGACGGAGCCTCTCCTTCGCTTCCGCCGTCCACGGAAGCGCCGCCCCGTCGAGAAGTCCTTCGGCCCTTTGAGACTCGCCCTCGCTGGCCCCCCTCGAAACCATCTCCACCACCTCCGGGGTCACGACCTTCTCCTTCCGCCGTCTGGCCTCCTCCTCGATAGCGACCTTCGCCATCTCCCTGACGAAAGGCGGCACCTTCTGGATCCGGGCCAACGCTTCTTCGGTCCAGGGGAGCCCCTTTTCCGGAACCGTCTTGAGATATTTGGTGAACTTATCGATGATCATTTGGTTCCGCTCCGTCCGCTCGCCGAGGAACACCTTGATCGCCTCGATGACCTCTACCTTCCTGGGGAGTTTCTTCATCTTCTCCTTGGCCACGTCAAAGGCCTCCATGCGGAGCTCCTCGAAGCCAAAGCCCCGGATGGCTTTGGCGACCCGAAGCATGGATTCATTCCGGATCTCGGTCAAAAACTCTGAGGTGATGATCGTCCGGCCTCGCTCCCTGGCCCGTTTGGCCATGAGTTTGTAGATCCCCGGCCGGACGAAGGCCGGGGCGTTCTCCACCCTCTGGAGGGCTTCCTCCGTCCACTCGATCCCTTGAACCATGTGTGTTGTACCGCGTCCCATGGGAGAGGTCCCACGCCGCCTTTGTCAGGTGGAGCCGCTGTTCCAGGAACTGGTCGAGGCCATCCAGCGTTCGGCGGCGGTCCGTTCCGAATGGGAAAAGCAAGGATGATGCCAAGGTGGACGATGAGGGCCCCATACCGCCGCTTGTTCCTGGGACAAAAAATTCATCAGGGCCTTCAGTATCCGCCGTCGCTCCTGGATGATCACTGATCCTCCGTCGCGTTACTCTCCCAAACTCTTCTGTCAGACGAGACCTCCTGGCTGGGATCTCAAAGCCCCAGTGGGGCATTCCTGTCCCAATTCCCGTGAACGCTTGAAGATCTCGAAAAAAAGGATAGGATGAGCCATTCTTGTGGGGCAGGGACGTCCCACTTGTCCTTCTCTTTCCATGGACTTCTTCTGCCCTTTTCCGTCTTACTCCTTAAAATTCGATAGTTAAAGCCTTTTTATTTTGCCGGGTAGAAGGCATAGGGTGGCATACCTTTTGCTCGAAGCAGGATCTCTGGGGGAAGGTCTTTACCTGATCTACCAGCCCGAAGGGTTCGGGTGAAAGGAGGAACGTATGAGCACCCCATGGATTGTTGTCGCCGCCGTCGTCGCCCTCGGCGTCCTGTACGTCCTGCTTCCTGTCGTTGCCCAGACCTTCCTTCGCTATCGGAGAACCAAGGTGCTCCGATGTCCTGAGGCGGGGAAGGAAGCGGAGGTCGGCATCGACGCCGCCCGAGCGGCGTACACCTCGGCCTTCGGCCAGCCACAGTTGCAGGTCGAGGATTGCTCCCTCTGGCCGGAGAGGAAGGATTGCGGGCAGGACTGCCTGGGGCTTCCCGAGACCGAGATGCAGGAGGTACGGCAGCCTCAAGCTCATTGAGAAGGGGGAATCGGTGCCGGTCCGCGTTCTCTTGAAGGAGACCGGGGAGGAGGGCTTCGTCAACGTGAAGGCCTCCTCCATCTCGGTGACCCTGAATCGTGTTCCTGTCTTCACCTTCGACCTGGAAGGGCGGCTCCTTTTTGCCTACATGGGGGACAGGACCTTCGCCAGGGGCCTCGACAACCGGGTCCTGGAGAAGCGGGGGGAATGGACTGTCTTCGGCCGCCACCGGGTCAGGAGGGAGGTGGAAGGGGAGGAGAAGCGGGCCCTCTTGAACGGGATCCACCGGAGGATCGAGCGGGTCCTTCAAGCGTTGCAGGCAGGGGCCATCATTCCCCTCGGGGAACCAGCACCTGACGCCCTGTCCCAGGCTGCCAGGGCCCTGAAGAAGATCGCCTCTTACGATCATGAGGCCCTAGAGGCCGACCGGAGACGGTTCTTTTCCATCTACAAGCCGGTCACGATCCTCCCCCCCGATCAGTACTTGACCCTTGTTCTCCAGGCGACGGAAGGGTGTCCCTATAATCAATGTAGCTTCTGCCATTTCTACAAGGGCCGACCGTTCCGGGTGAAAACCGAGGAGGAGTTCAAGCAGCACATCCTGGCGGTGAAGGCCTTCTTCGGCGAGGCCCTCAAACTTCGGCGCTCGCTTTTCTTGGGAGACGCTAACGCCCTCGTGGCCCCCCAGGAGCGGCTCCTCAGGTTTTTTGATCTGGCGAATGAGGCCTTCCCTGCCTCTACAGGGATCTACGCCTTCATGGATGCCTTCAGCGCGAGAAAGCCCTCGAAGGCGTTCGAGGCATTGGCCCGCAGGAACCTCAAGCGGGTCTACATCGGCGTGGAGACAGGCCACGAGGAGCTGTTGAAGCTGTTGAACAAGCCGGGGAGCGCTGAGGAAGCGAAGCAGGTGATCATCAGCTTAAAAGAAGGGGGGACAAATGTCGGGGTCATCATCATGCTCGGGATCGGTGGCAACCGATACGTTCACCACCATGTTGAACAGACGGTGAGGCTCCTGAATGCCCTTCCTCTAGGGGAGGGGGATCTCCTCTACTTTTCCCCCTTGGTCGAGCATCCAGGCTCGGAGTATGCGAAGCGGGCGGCCGCATTGGGGATCGGGCCTCTGACGGAGGAGGAGATGCGGGAGCAGGGAGAGGCCATCAAGGCTGGCCTCCGCTTCGCTGGCCCTTCCAGGCCGAAGCTCTCCACCTACGACATCCGGGAGTTCCTGTATTAACGATGGTCCAAGAACCGGGAGGGCGAAAGCCCAGGGGGTTGTGGGAGGGGATCGTTTACGGACCGATCCCTTCCCGCCGGCTGGGTCTCTCCTTGGGCGTCAACGTCCTCCCCATCGCTTCGAAGCTCTGCTCGTTCAACTGTCGGTACTGCCAGCTCGGGTGGACCCCTCGTCCCCCCGACCCTGAAAGGCATGAGGACCTCCCCACTCCTGAGCTGATCGTGAAGGCGTTGGAGGAGGCCCTTTCCGCGCTAGCCGAAGGGGGGACTTCTTTAGACACCATTACCTTTTCCGGCAATGGGGAGCCGACCCTGCACCCTTCTTTAGACGAGATCGCCCAAGGGTCCAAGGCCCTCCGCGACCGCTACGCTCCCCAAGCGAAGCTGGCGATCCTCTCCAACTCCTCTACGGTGGGGAAGGAGGAGGTCAGGCAGACCCTTCATAGGTTCGACCTCAAGATCATGAAGCTGGATGCAGGGGATGAGGAGACGATCCGGAGGCTGAACCGGCCCCTCATGTCCTTTAGCCTTCAAGAGGTCATTGAAGGGGTAAAGGCCTTGGAAGAGGTCATCCTCCAATCCCTCTTCGTCCGGGGGCGGGTGAGCAACATCCAGCCTGAGATCCTGGCCCTCTGGATCGAGCGAGTTCGGGAGATCAGGCCGCTCCTCGTCCAGGTCTATAGCCTGGACCGGGTCCCGGCCGATCGAGGTTTAGAGAAGGTCGAGCGGAACGTCCTGGAGGAGATCGCTCGTCTAGTCGAGGAGCGGACGGGGGTCAAGGCCGAGGTCTATTAAAACACACTTTTTGCTTGACAGGGTTTAGAGGACCCGGTATTCTGGAGTCAAAAGATGAGAAAGGTCTTCTGACTCCTATGAAACTCAGCAGGGAAAGCGAATACGGATTGGAGGGGTTGCTCTTCCTGGCCAAGCAGCCCCCGGGGACGGTCATGCTCTTAGGCGATATCGCCAAGGCCCAAGGGCTTCCCCAGAGCTTCCTGGCCAAGATCTTCCAAAAATTCGTCCAGCACGGGCTGGTGAGATCCTTCCGGGGCAGGCGTCGGGGGTACGCCATGGCGAAACCCCCGACCGCGATCCCCTTAAAGGAGGTCCTGGAGGCCGTCGAGGGCCCAGACCTCTTTGACCGGTGTATCTTCTGGAATAACCGGTGCGCCGACACGGACCCCTGCCGACTTCACGATCGTTGGAAGCAGATCAAGCCTCAGCTCATGAGGATGATGGAGCGGACGACGTTAGAGGATCTCGTCTCATGAAGATCCAGTACGATCCCGCCTTGATGGAAGAGGTCATCTCCCTGGCGGTGAAACGGGGGGAGGAGAGGGGAGACCTTCGTCTCTTTCAGGAATACCACACCCTGGCCGATGCCCTTTACGAGCGGTTCTCCTCCGAGAGGCGGGAGGAGGCCTTTCTAAAGCTCCATCGAACGCTCTTTCAAAAGTGGGGTTTCAGCGAGCCGATCGCTCGGGCCCTAGAAGAGTTTCCAGAAGTGGGAGGCCTGGTAAGAGAGATCTTCGTGGCCAGGGCCTTGGCCAAGAAGGAAGAAGGGGCGGATCTCAGCCAGGACCGGAGGAGCGTCGGGATCAAGGTCAGGTCGGAGCGTTTCCTGGAGGCCAAAGGTCTCCGGCGGTTCTTACGACACGAACTTCAACACATCGCCGACATGCTGGACCCTACCTTCGACTCTATCCCTCAGGAGATCCTCGCCTCCTCGCCAATGGAGGAGAACCTGATCAAGGACCGGTACCGGGCCCTCTGGGCCATTTCGGTGGATGGGCGGCTCTCCAAAGGAGGGAAAGAGACGATTGCCTCAAAGGAGGAACGGTGGCGTGAATTCGAGGCCCTCTACTGGAAGATCCCGTCTCCCCAGCGGCTCGCCATCTTCGATCACCTCTGGGAAGGAAAATTTCTGACCCACCGTGAGATCCTTGCCATGGCGAAGGACCCAGCCGTACTCCTTCAGAGGGCGGGGGCGGCCACTGATAACGAGTGTCCTCCAAAGAAGGTCCTTCTCCCCGGCTCTCCCTGTCCCCTCTGCTGCTTCCCTACCTACTTATGGGTTGAGGAATTCGACGAGGTGGTCATCGAGCAGATCAAAAGGGATTTTCCCGGATGGGGACCTGAGGAAGCCGCCTGCGGGCGGTGTGTTGAGGTCTATTCACTCTCGGCTCAGCCTCTGGCATTCTGATCCTCATGAGGAGGGAAAAGCATGGATCTGACACGACGGGAGTTCCTGAAGACGGCAGCAGCAACAGGCGCCGGGATCTTCCTGAGCGATAACGCTTTGGCCTTAAGACTCCTTCAGCCTGCCGTTGACGTGGGTAATCCGTTGGCGGAGTATCCCGACCGAGGCTGGGAGAAGATCTACCGGGACCAGTACCGTTACGACCGCACCTTTACCTTCGTCTGCTCCCCGAACGACACCCACCATTGCCGGATGCGGGCCTTCGTCCGAAACGGCGTGGTGATGCGGATCGAGCAGAACTACGACGTAGAGAAATATGCCGACCTCTACGGCAACAAGGCCACAGCCCACTGGAACCCCAGAGGCTGCCTCAAGGGTTACACCTTCCACCGAAGGGTCTACGGCCCCTATCGGCTGAAGTACCCTCTGATCCGCAAAGGTTGGAAGCAGTGGGCCGACGACGGCTTCCCAGAGCTGACGCCTGAGAACAGGGCCAAGTACAAGTTCGACAGCCGGGGGACGGACGAGCTGTTGAAGATCTCCTGGGATGAGGCATACACCTACATCGCCAAGGGGATGATCCAGATCGCCAAAACCTACAGCGGCGAGGAGGGGGCCCGACGCCTGAAAGATCAGGGGTATCCTCCTGAGATGATCGAGGAGATGAAGGGGGCCGGGACGAGGGCCTTGAAGCTTCGGGGCGGGATGGGCTTGACCGGCGTCATCGGTAAATACGGCCTCTACCGATTCTCCAACATGCTGGCCCTCCTCGACGTCCACATCCGCGGCGTGGAGCCTGACAAGGCCTTGGGTGGCCGCAACTGGTCCAACTACACCTGGC
>JACQHM010000299.1 GCA_016199025.1 Candidatus Methylomirabilota bacterium
ACGACATCTACCACATGCAGCGGATGGAGGGGAACCTGATCCCGACCATCAAGGCCCACCTCCATCAGATCGGCCACGTCCAGATCGCCGATCCACCGAAACGGCATCAGCCCGGGACGGGGGAGGTTGCCTGGCGCCGGGTGCTGGCGGCCTTGGAGGAGGCTGGATACGATGGGTATATCGGCCTTGAGTACATCCCCCTCGGCTCGACGGATGACTCCCTGGCCTGGCTCCCCCGCGAAAGGCGCAAGGCCTCGACGGCGGCCGACCTGATCCTCCCCTAACATCATGCGCATCCCCCTGATTGTTGGAAATTGGAAGATGTTCAAGACCACCAGGGAGACAGTAGGCCTGGTGGCGGCCCTCGTCAAGCGTTTGAAGGACATGGACGATGTTGAGGTGGCCATCTGCCCGCCCTTCACCGCCCTCCAGGCCGCGGCGGCGGCCATCGGCGGCTCGAAAATCGCCCTGGGTGCTCAGGACCTCTACTGGGAGGAGGAGGGAGCCTACACCGGTGAGGTCTCGGCCCCAATGCTCCTCGACGTCGGGTGCCGCTACGTGATTGTCGGCCACTCGGAGCGGCGCCGTCATTTCGGCGAGACTGATACCACCGTAAGCCAGAAGGCCAAGGCGGCCCTTAAGCACAGCCTTTTCCCCATCGTCTGTGTGGGGGAGCTCTTGGCGGAGCGGGAGGCCGGGCGGACTTTCCAGGTGTTGGAGAAGCAGGTCACAGGGGGCCTCGCCGGCCTGACGCGAGGGGAGGGACAAAGACTCGTCGTCGCCTATGAGCCGGTTTGGGCCATCGGCACCGGACGGACGGCGACTCCCGATCAGGCCAACGAGGCCCAAGGTTTCATCAGGAAGCTCCTCGCTGAACTGTTCGACCAAGCCGTTGCCCATGAGGTCCGGATCCTGTACGGGGGGAGCGTCAAGCCGGAGAATATCAGAGCGTTGATGGGTCAGCCTGAGGTGGACGGGGCCCTGGTTGGCGGGGCCAGCCTCGACGCCGACTCCTTCGCCAAGATCGTCACATACCGTCAGTGAATTGGAGGTCTGCATGTACACGCTCTTAACGATCCTGCACATCCTCGTCGCCGTCACGTTGATGCTCGTTGTCCTTATTCAGCACGGCAAAGGATCAGACATCGGGGCCGCCTTCGGAGGCGGCTCCAGCCAGACCGTCTTCGGCGGGAGGGGAGCGGCGACCGTGCTGCACAAGATCACCGCGGCCGCGGCCGCCCTCTTCATGCTCTCCTCTCTGGCGTTGACCGTCCTGGCGGCGAGGCGTGGATCCTCCTCCATCATCTTGGAAGAACGGCCGGGAGCCTCAGCCCCGGCTCAGACCCCCGGCCGTCCGGCCCCCCAAGGGCAACAAAAGCCGCAGCCGACCTCCCCCGTCCCGACCAAGTAGGGGCGCAGCATGCCGCGCCCCTACCCATCGCCCTCTAAAAGAGTCATGCCGTCGCGGTCGAAGGGGATCTTCAAGCGGTGGAAGGCATCGTTCCTCCATGCCTTTGCCGTTGATCCCGAACGAGAGGGGTGGTTCCCCGAGGAGGTGGCCCTCATGGAAGGGATCGCGGAGCGGCTCGTCCGGCGACGGATGGCGGCCTCGGCCATCATGTTCTTAGAATCCATGGGACCCTTGAGCTTCCTCGGGAGCCAAGCCCTCCACATGTTAAACCCTCTTTTGGGTGTCGTCTGCGACCAGATGGAACTCGAACGAGCGGCTCGGATCCTGGAGCGGCGGGACAGCATCCCCTTTTTCATCCAGCTCCTGGAACGAAAAGAACGGGAACGGGAGGGGCGGTAGATGCCTTCCGAACTTCACGCGATCCTTGCCACCGACTGCGGGAGCACCACGACCAAAGCCATCCTCATCGAGAGGAGAAGCGGTGAGTATCGGTTGAGCGTCAGGGGCGAGGCCCCCACCACGGTGGAGGCCCCCTTCGAGGATGTGACGAGAGGGGTCTTGAACGCCATCCAGGAGGTGGAGGAGCTTTCGGGGCGAACGATCCTGGATGGGGAGCGGATCATCACCCCCGCCCAGGGGAGGCGGGGAGTGGATCTCTACGTCTCGACGTCGAGTGCCGGCGGGGGCCTCCAGGTGATGGTCGCAGGGGTCGTGAAGCAGATGACGGCCGAGAGTGCCCAGCGATGCGCCCTGGGGGCTGGGGCGATTGTCATGGATGTCCTCGCCTCCAACGACGAGCGGCCGGGGTGGGAGAAGATTGAACGGATCCGGCAACTGCGCCCCGATATGCTCCTCCTCTCAGGCGGGACGGACGGCGGGACCATCTCCCACGGGGTGGAGCTGGCCGAGTACATCGCCGCCGCCAACCCGAGACCCCGGCTGGGGACAGGCTATCAGCTCCCGCTGATCTATGCCGGAAACCGGGATGCCCGGGAAAAGATCAAGGAGATCCTGGGGGGGAAGGTGGCCCTCTCCATTACGGAGAACATCCGGCCGGTCTTGGAACAGGAGAACCTCGGACCGGCCCGGCACAGGATCCACGAATTGTTCCTTGAGCATGTCATGGCCCAGGCCCCCGGGTACCGGAAACTCATCACCTGGACCGGGGCGCCCATCATGCCCACCCCCGCCGCCGTCGGCCTGTTGATGGAAACGGTGGCACGGAAGAGGGGCGTGAACCTCTTGGGCGTGGACATCGGCGGCGCCACGACCGATGTTTTCTCCGTCTTCGAGGGGGTCTTCAACCGGACGGTGAGCGCAAACCTGGGGATGAGCTACAGCATCTCCAACGTCCTGGCCGAGGCCGGCCTCGAACATGTGAACCGATGGCTCCCCTTCGAGATGGAGGAGCAGGATCTCAGGAACCGGATCAAGAACAAGATGATCCGGCCGACGACGATCCCTCAAACGCTGGAAGACTTGCAGGTCGAACAGGCCCTGGCCAGGGAGGCCCTCCGGTTGGCTTTGGAGCAGCATAAGGCGTTGGCCGTCGGTTTAAAAGGGGTCCACCGGGAGCGCTCGATCAGCGAGGCCCTGATGCAAGAGGCCGCCGGTGAGACCCTGATCGATCTGTGGAAGCTGGACCTGATCATCGGGTCAGGCGGGATCCTCTCCCACGCCCCCCGAAGGGCCCAGGCGATGCTCATGATGATCGATGCCTTTCAGCCGTTAGGGATCACCTACCTGGCCGTCGATTCCATCTTCATGATGCCCCACCTAGGTGTCCTCTCCACCGTTCACGAGGAGGCCGCCACCTTTGTCTTCGACAAGGACTGCTTGATTCCCTTGGGGACCTGCCTGGCGGCCGCTGGCGCGGGGGGGTCAGGTGAGGTCTGCTTCGAGTTCACCGTGACCCTTCCCAATGGCGAGGTCGTGAAGGATGCCCTCCCCTTTGGCGAGCTGAAGTCTCTCCCGCTGGGGGAGCGTGAGGAGGCACTGATCGAGGCCACCCCGACCAGGGGCTTCGACCTGGGGGTGGGGAAAGGGAGGAAGATCGAGGGAAAGGTCCAAGGGGGTGCCGTCGGCGTGATCCTCGATGCCAGGGGCCGGCCCATCGCCCTGGCCAAGGACCTCAAGATGCGGGTGGACCAACTCAGACGCTGGGCCAAGGCTGTGGACCTTTACCCCGATGGCTCGTAGGGGAGGGCTTTAGCCCTCCCGCCCAGGTGGGCGGGATTGAATCCCGCCTACAGAAGAGATGGCTCACGTTTACACCCCAGGACTCCGGGTTACCCCCCGGATGGTCATCAGGAAGCGACGGGTCCTCCCGATCCCAGGTGAGGTCCTGGTGAGGGAAGGGGACCCTGTTGAATCTTCGACCGTTGTGGCGAGGGCCCTCCTCCCAGGCAAAGTCTACACCGTGAACGTTGTAAACCGCCTGGGGATCTCCCCCGGCGAGATCAGAAGCTACATGCTGAAAAAGGAGGGGGAGCCCATTGAGGCAGGGGAGCCGATTGCCGAGAGTCGTCCCTTCATCAAGTGGTTGAAGACCCAGGTCCTTTCCCCGATCACGGGGACCATCGAGATGGTCTCCGAGGTGACCGGCCAGGTGCTGGTGCGGGAGCCTCCCCAACCTTTGGAGCTCTTCGCGTACCTCGATGGCAAGGTTGTCGAGGTCGTCCCCAAAGAAGGGGCTGTCGTCGAGACAACCTGCGCTTTCATCCAGGGCATCTTTGGCATCGGCGGCGAGACGGTCGGCAAGTTGGCCTTTGCCGTCGAAAGGCCTGATGACGTCCTGACGCCCGAGAAGATCGGGCCAGAACACCGGGGGGCGATCCTCATCGGCGGCTCCTTTGTTGCAGAGGAAACCATCAAGCGGGCGCGGGAGGTGGGTGTGAACGCCCTGGTCGTGGGCGGCTTGAATGATCTGGATTTACGAAGGCTTTTGGGCTACGATCTGGGGGTGGCCATCACCGGAACCGAACGGATCGGCCTCACCTTGATCCTGACGGAGGGCTTCGGGAAGATCCCGATGGCCGGCCGGACCTTCGACCTCCTGGCCTCTAAAGAAGGGTGGAAGGCCTCTTGTAGCGGCGCGACTCAAATCCGGGCTGGCGTCATCCGACCGGAGGTCATTATTCCCCTGGATCAGGCCCCCGACCCCAAATCTCCCCCTTCCCCCCTTTCCAAAAGGGGGGCAAGGGGGGATTTCCCTCCGGAGGAGGGGGGGATGAGTGTAGGGGATACGGTCCGGATCATCCGGGAGCCCTATTTTGGTCTGATTGCCAGGGTGAAGGAGCTTCCGCCCGAGCCAAGGCAGATCGCCACTGAGAGCAAGGTCCGGGTCCTCATCGCCTCCCTTCCCGATGGACATGACGTCATCATCCCCCGGGCCAACGTGGAGCTGATCGAGGAATAGACAGAGAGGGGAGACAGGTGACAGAGACAGGTGACAGAGAGGATGCCCGCTTTCTATCTCTAGTCTCTGTCTCTCATCTCTGTCTCATCTTTCTGTTCGTAACGGTCGGGCCCGCTTTCTCCGCCCCGCTCCTCGCTCCTCCTGAAGGTTTCGAGGCCTTCGACATGCCGGGTGACGCGGGGGGGAGCATCGGCTTGATCTGGAAGGCAGCTCCCTACGATGATCCTCAAGTTCGCTATCAGGTCTTCCTGGCCGACTCCTCCGATGGCCCCTTCCAGAAGATCGCCGAGTTCCCGGCGAGCACCCACTATAAGAGTGACCGCCCCGCCCCCTGGTGGAGCTGGAGGCGCCAGAAGGATGTGCAC